>NZ_AEXS01000077.1:0-66176 GCF_000204455.1 Paenibacillus sp. HGF5
TCATCTTCTATTGTGGAAACAACCGGCTCCACGAGCGGATATCCGCCCACCTCATTCTGGGAGTTAATATGCATGCCGGTTCGGTGGATCACATCCTGGATGATCCGGGCATCGACGGCATCCCGCTTCGGCAGGGTGGCTCCGGCGCTTTGCATGACCGCTTCATAAGCCTCTTCGGCGGATTCGGTCGGCAATGGATTGGCAAAGGAAGCGGGAGTTTCCAGCTTCACGTAGTTTGGGTATTTATGAACGCCGGACCAGTTATCCTGCGTATATTCCGGATACCCGTCCATGACGTTGCCGTCGATAAAGTAACTTCCGGTGCTCTCCGCATTCATAAACCGAACGACTTCCGTTTCCGGACCCGGCTTGTAATAATTGTTGATGATATTGGTAACTGCGCCTTTGCCTCCGTACGAGGCAAAGAAACCCCAATTGTATACCACGTTATTGCGGAAATCATGGGAGTTGCCGGCCGTGCTGTCAAACGCAGGGTTGCGGCTGGAATTGTGAGCGATCAAGTTATGATGGAAGCTGGTGTTCTTTCCGCCCCATATCCCGCCGTACCCGTGTCTGCCTTTGACGTGTCTGCTAATATGCATGGCGTCGGCGATGATCGACCACTGCACGGTGACATTTTCGTTGCCGTAAGGGCTGAGCACTTCGTCAACGGACCAGCTGAACGAGGAGTGGTCAATGATAATGTCTTTCTTGTACCGTCCGCCAAAAGAGTCTGCTTCCGTTTCATTCATATCGCCCAGCCGGAACCGCATGTAACGGATGATCAGGTTGTTTCCATCGAAGGTCGTTGGATGCCCGATAACCGTAATCCCATCGCCCGGCGCCGTTTGACCGGCAATCGTCAGGTTGTCTCCGAGAATCTTCAGTGGGGATTCCAGCTGAATCACGCCGCCGACTTTAAATACGACGGTCCGGTTACCGGCGCTGACAGCGTCACGAAGCGACCCCGGTCCCGAGTCGGCAAGCGTCGTTACCTCGTACACTTCGCCGCCCCGGCCGCCGGTCGTATATTTCCCACCGCCTTCGGCCCCCGGAAATGCAGGCGTTTGCGGGGGATTTGCCGGGGCTGGGGATTCAGGATTTTCCTCAGCATAAGCACCTCCGCCGGATAAACCGGTAAACAGCATCGTGAAGACAAGCATTTGCTTCAACCATTTTGCTGCTTTCATTTGCATACCTCCTTATCATTTTGAGATTCTGACAACGGTTATAATCCGATCACCCCCTTTCTAAGCCATATTTAATCCGAAAGCTACTTGATCACGACCTCCCCCGGTTCCACTTCAGAAGAGATCTCGATCCCCCTAGCCTTATCGGCCTTCAGCCCCGAGCATTCGATTTGACTGGAACGTTCCCCAGTCACCACCAACTGGCGGTCGTCCAGCGCACCGCCTTCTCCGCTGACATTCGCCACTTGAACATTTCGGCTTTGGTGAAAAAGAAGCAGCGGATTATCCTGAGTGCGAAGGACCATGTCCTGAATGCTCAGGTTTTGTCCATTTCGGCATACAATGCCTTCCCGACTTGTGATGGCGGACCGCTTCACCGTCAAGTTCTCCACCGGCATCTCCGGCAGGCCGTTGATGAGGAGCGCAGTATGCGCGCCGCTGCACACGATATCCTGAATGACAATGTTCCGGAACACGGGGGTTTCCTCGGTAACGGGCAGCATTACTTCCTCTTGGTATTCGCCGGAGCCGGCTTTCCCCTCGTAATATAAATTGAAGGAGATGGCATCCCCGTCGATATCCCGCATCCGAATTCGTTCAATCAAGATGTTCTCGACCACGCCGCCGCGCCCGCGGCAGCTTTTAAAGCGAATGCCGATATCGGTGCCGATAAAAGTGCAATCGGATACGTATACATCCTTAATGCCTCCGGACATTTCACTGCCGACCACGATGCCGCCGTGGCCGTGATAAACGGTGCAGTTCCGGATGCGGATCCGCTCGCTCGGCTTTCCCAACAAGCGCCCGGCCTCATTTTTGCCGGACTTCAGGCAGATCGCGTCGTCTCCTACATCAAACGAGCTGTTTTCAACGGTTACGTATTTGCACGAATCGATGTCCAGACCGTCCCCGTTCTGGGCATACCACGGATTGCGGACGGTAATGTTTTGAATGGTGATCTGCTCCGATGCCCAAGGATGCAGGCACCAGGCTGCGGAGTTTTGAAAGGTGGGACCGCTGAGCAGGATCCGCTTACAGTTTCTCAAGCTGAGCAGATTGGGTCTCAAGTAGTCTCTGACGGGCACATAATCCTGTGGTTCCTCGCTACCTGTCTGTTCGATACGGTCCAGGGTCTCCTGACCGTCCCGAGCAGCGGGCGTTGGCCACCATAATCCCTGGTCATCCACGACGCCGCCGGATTGTATTAAGCGCTCCCACTGGCTTTCCGTCAGCTTCCCTTGCTTAACGGGCCTCCAGGCTTCGCCGCTTCCGTCAAAAATCCCGCTCCCGGTGATCGCGACATCCTCCAGCCCTTCGCCATCGAGCGGAGACTGGCAGCGAAACATCTGCCTGCCCTCATACGTGGACATCAGGAGCGGATAATCTTCGAAAAACTTGCTGAACACAACGAGGGCACCGGCTGAGGCGTGAAGCTCAATCCGGCTCTGCAGCTTGATCGGACCGGTGCGCCATATCCCCGGAGGGATGACCACCGTGCCGCCTCCTGCCTTTGCGCAGGCTTCGATCGCTTGATGAAATACTCGGGTATTGTCATATACACCGTTTCCTACCGCGCCATAGTCTGAAATTGTTACCGTATGTTCCGGGATCAAGGGCAAATCAGGGCTTATCGCTACTTCTGTTAGCTTGATCATGCGTACCTCCGTTATTGTAAAATTGCATTGTCGATTTATATCGGTTGGACAAAATACCTTCCGCCTGTTTCGGTAGCCATTTCGATGACATGGCCATGACGTTCCATCGGCACCTCCCTTCCATCCGAGGTCGTGACCCGAACGGATGGCTTCGCATGGAGACGAAGCTTCTGACCGCTTACCGAAGTGATCATCGCTTCCGCAAGGCTCCCGTCTCTCCAATCGATATCTACCTCGAAGCCTCCCCTGGCGCGAAGTCCCTTTACGCGCCCTTGAGGCCAGGCATCCGGCAGCGCCGGCAGCAGACGGATGTGATCCAGGTGACTCTGGATCAGCATTTCGGCGACTCCCGCGGCAGCCCCGAAGTTGCCGTCGATTTGGAACGGCGGATGATTATCGAACAGATTCGGAAGCGTCGATTGCCTCAGTAATTCCTTAAGATGTACATAGGCCTGTTCGCCGTCCAACAACCGCGCCCAGAAGTTGATGATCCAGGCCCGGCTCCAGCCGGTATGTCCCCCGCCGTGAGCGAGACGCCGCCGAAGCGTAACCCGGGCAGCTTCCGCCAAGTCCGGCGTCGAGTCCGGACTGATCGTCGTTCCGGGATGAAGACCGAACAGATGGGAGATGTGCCGGTGCCCGGGGTCGGCCTCTTCGTAATCCTCCAGCCATTCCTGCAGCTGCCCGTGCCTTCCTACCTTCATCTCCGGCAAACGATCCTTGATGGCCGCCCATTCTCGGCGAGCACTTTCATCGGTGTCCAGCTCCAGGCTGGCCTCGATGCAGGCACTGAACAGCTCCGATATGATTTGCGTGTCCATGGAGGGTCCGTAACAGAGCGTTCCGGATTCGCCATTTCGCAGCATATAACGGTTCTCCGGCGAAACGGACGGATTCGTCACGAGGTATCCTTCGGGACTTTCCACCAGAAAGTCGGTGAAGAAGAGAGCCGCTTCCTTCATGGTCTCATAGGCTCTTCTCAAGAAATCCGGATTCGGATTGAATTTGTAATGCTCCCAGAGATGAAGGGTCAGCCATGCGGCGCCCATCACCCATTGGGTAGCCGGTGGATAAATGTCCTGGGGCGCGGTGTCAGCCCAAATATCGGTGTTATGATGGGCGACGAATCCTCGGCAGCCGTACATTTTTCGTGCCGTTACTCGCCCGTTGTCCTTCATGCGTTCAATTAATTCAAACAGCGGTTCATGACATTCGGGCAGATTGCAGCTTTCCGCCGGCCAGTAATTCATCTGGGTGTTGATGTTGATCGTAAATTTGCTGTCCCAGGGCGGAGCCATGGAATCGTTCCAGATCCCCTGGAGATTGGCCGGGAGCGATCCAGGGCGGCTGCAGGCAATAAGCAGATATCTTCCGAAGTGAAAATACAGCGTGTACAGGCCTGCGTCGTCATCTCCCGCCCGGACACGCTCAAGCCGCTTTGGCGTCGGCACCAAATGGTGCTCCCGATCTGCAGCGGCTCCCAGGTCCAGCTTTACCCGATCAAACAACGGCTGATAATCCGCAATATGACGCTTCTTCAAAGCGGCATAGCCCTGGTTCGCTGCATGTTCCAGCAGCTCATTACAGCGCAATTTCGAATCGTCCGCGCGAAAGGTGCTGGCTGCGGCAAGAATAATGACGACTTCGTCGGCCTGATCCACCAGCAGGTGCTCGCCGACAACGCGTACGGTTCCGCCGACAGCTATGGCTTTTGCAGCAGCGCTGTAGGTAAGCCCATCCTTCCCTCCGCAATCATTCGTCATGACCACCGTGTCCGTGCCAGCCCGATGGACTGCATCCATGTGCTTCCCTTTCTGCCGCTCAAATCGCGATGTCAAGGTCAGAGCACCCGGTCGATCGGCTTCAAGCCGGATGACCATCACCTGGTCCGGATAGCTGCAAAACACTTCCCGGGTAAAGGTAACGCCTCCGTATTGGTATGACGTCACGGTGATCGCCTTTTCAAGATCCAGCTCCCTGCGATAGTGGGACAACTCGCCTTGCGGATGATCGACCTGAATGCAGAAATCGCCTGCCGTCATATATGGCCTCTGGCTGCGCGGCGTCCCGGAAAAAGCCGTCTCCGACAGCCGGTGGGCTTCCTTCAGCCGCCCTTCGAACAGCAGCTTGCGGATAAGGGGAAGATGCAAAAGCGCATCCGGATTGTTGCGGTCTCTCGGCCCTCCGTACCATACCGAATCCTCGTTAAACTGGATTTTTTCCTGCATGACGGACCCAAACACCATGCCGCCAAGTCTTCCGTTCCCAATCGGTAAAGCCTCGTTCCAGTTCTGGGCAGGCTGGTCGAACCATATCAAGGTTTCTGAAGTTAATGGCATTCTGTCCTCCTGATCTTACAAAAATTTGTAAGCGCTTATTAAAAATGTTGGGTGATTGCGGCCAAAACCCTTGAAGATCGGCTGCAGGCATGATATATAATTTTCTACGATCACTATCGATGGTCGTAATCCCACCATGCGAACAAAGGAGTTAGAGAGGAATGATTGACCGGCTGCAGCCTAAATACCACATCGGAGATCATGATTTCTCCATCCAATACATGTCGCGAAACGGTTCCAGCAGCATGCCGCGCCCCCATGAGCATCCCTACTTCGAGCTGTACTACTTGCTCAACGGGGAGCGAGTTTACTTCATGGACGATAACGTGTTCACCGTCAAAAAAGGGGATCTGATGATCGTGAACCCGCATGATCTGCACTCGACGGCAAGCTCCGATAAGCTGACCTTCGAGCGGGTGCTGATCGGCTTCTCCAGAGCCTTCATCGAACAGGGGGACGCCGGCGTCGCCAATCTGCTCGATCATGGGACGTCCAGGCTCGTTCGTATTCCGCTGAAGCATCAGCCGGAAATCGAACGGCTGCTGCACTCCATGCTGGCTGAATGCCAAACGGAGCAGACTCACTACAGCTCATTGGTTCGCTCGCTGATGAACGAGCTGCTTATCCGCCTCCACCGGATTGAGACCACTCTGCAATCCCAAACCCATGAATACGAGCATCCGATGCATCAAAAAATTTCGGAAATTGCCCAATACATCAAATCGAATTACCATGAAAAGCTTACGCTGGAGCAGGTCGCCAAGCAGTTTTACATCAGTCCCTCTTACCTCAGCAGGGTATTCACCAGGCTGACAGGCTTTCACTTTCGTGAATACGTGCAGGTGGTACGAATCCGCGAAGCCCAAAAAATGCTCGTGAGCAGCCGGGAATCCGTGCAAATCATCTCCGAGCAGGCCGGATTTGAGCATATTGCCCACTTCAATAAAACCTTCAAAAAAATAGCGGGTACGACTCCTCTCCAGTATCGCAAGCGTCACGGATAGAATCGGGGCTGCTCCAAAGTAGTCATTCGTCTTGGGACAGCCCCGCCGTTTCTATATCTCTGCTCTTCCAACCCTAAACCAGTCGATATCCACATACCCTCTGTCTGGATGATCCGCCTCACTTACCGCGAACAAGCCAACCTTGGCTCCGACCCAGTGACCTTTTTCCGCTACGAAATCCTCTTCCCCGCACGGCATGTAACGATCGTCAGCTGCGGCATAATCGAAGCGGCATTTCGCACCAGGATGTACCGTGACCCGAATCGTAATCTTTCCATCATTCCATCCGCCGGACCAAACGACATTCTCCTCCATCTCATTCCCTTCGGACCGAATAATCTCCATCCCGGATCCGTCCGTCTTCATCCGAACGCCGGCATAGGCGAAGGTTCGTCCGAATATGATCAGACCCGCCCGTTCACCGGGCCTCAGTGACGTTCCATCCAGTTTGGCTTCTGCTTGAAATTCTTCGGCCGGAAATTTCTGCAGCAGCAAGTGAGGGGCATCGTAGATCGTTTGCGAAGGCCGGTGCTCCGGCACGGGAAAAGAGAATAATCGCAAATGGCTTTCCTTCTCGAATGCGTACCAGTCCGGATTCGGATTGGCCTGCCATTGCCACTGAAGGCCAAGCGTTGCGCCTACGAATTCGTCCGAATCGTCCGGGGCCTGAATCGTATGCTCCCCAAGGACATTTGGCTTCGGATAACGCAGAACCGGTTCGCCGATCCCGTCTCCATTCGTGTCGATCCCGATCTGCGGCCAATCATCCACCCAGCGCATGGGCTGCAGATGTGTTATTCGTCCGTAAGCTCCATTGTCTTGAAAATGCATAAACCACGATTCGCCCGATGCCAGCTCCACCCAGCCGCCTTGATGCGGACCGTTAATCGGGCTATCGCCTTGATGCAGCACGATTTTGTCCTCATAGGGGCCAAAGACCGAGGTAGACCGAAGCACGGTCTGCCAACCCGTAGATACTCCTCCGGCAGGAGCAAGTATATAATAGTAGCCATTCCGTTTATACAGCTTCGGGCCCTCCATCGTCGGATGGCGCTCGGTCCCGTCGAAGACGATCTGACCTTCATCCAGCAGCTGTTTTCCATCCGGGGACATCCGGCACATTCGTAATAGATGCTTGATGCCGCATCTGCTTTTGGCAAACGCGTGAACCAGGTAAGCCTGGCCGTCATCGTCCCAGAACGGACACGGGTCGATTAAGCCTTTTCCCTCTTGAACCAGATGCAATGGCGTCCAGCTGCCTGCCGGGTCTTCCGCGGTGCTCATCAAGATGCCGACATCCGGATCTCCATAGAACACCCAGTACTTGCCGTCATGGAATCGAAGGGCCGGAGCCCAGACGCCGTTCCCATGCTGCGGGACGTCATAGCCCGGCAGCTCCATCCGGGGCAGCACATGATTCATGATCCTCCAGTTAATTAAATCCTTCGAATGCAGAATCGGCAGTCCCGGCAGATGGCCGAAGCTGGAGGCTGTCATATAGAAATCTTCCCCTACCCGGATCACGTCCGGATCCGAATAATCCGCATGAAGCACCGGGTTCACGAACGTTCCGTCTCCCTGATCCGACAACCACGGATTGTTCTGTAATGCTTGCATTGTTGATGATGAGTGCTTCATAAAGAACCTCCTACCCTTGAATCTTCTAACCGCTCCATTTCCAGACTTGCAAGGATGAAAGGCGCGACGCCGATCTGGGCGTCCGACACCACTTTCTCGCTGATGTAATATTCGTAAGAGCCGTTGCGGTCATCGCTGAGCCCCGCTCCATGGCATATGGAATGTAGATGCACGCCGGTATCGTTAACCTCGACAAACCGCTGTACCAAACCTTCGTAAGCCCTTTCCGCAATGGATCGTGAAGGCTGTTCCAGGTATTGGAGCCGCACTCCCTTGGCCAATGCATAAATAAACATCGAGGAGCCGGAGGTTTCGAGATAATTGCCTTCCCGAAAGCCTTGATCGAGCACCTGGAACCACAGCCCGCTCTCTTTCTCCTGATACCGTCCCAGCGCCCGGCTTAACCGTTCGAATATGCCCATGATCGTACCGCGCTTCGGATGATTCACCGGGAAATACTCGAGACTGTCCACCAGCGCCATTGCATACCAGCCTAAGGCCCTGCTCCAATAATGCGGGGAACGGCCGCTTTCCGGATCGGCCCATACCTGTTCCTTCGCTTCATCCCATCCGTGATACAAGAGCCCCGTTTTGCGATCCCGGGTTCTTCGCTCCACCAGCAGAAGCTGATGGGCTACCTCGTCGAACCATTCAGGTCGGTTGTAGGTTATAGCATATTGCGCCAGAAATGGCGAAGACATATAGAGCCCATCCAGCCACATCTGAAACGGGTAAACTTTCTTGTGCCAGAACCCGCCGTCCGTCGTCCTGGGCTGGCCGATCAGCTGGGCGGCAAGCGTGTGTGAAGCCTTTTCATATCGGGAGTCATGAAATCTGGCGCTCAGAGCAAATAAATTTTTCCCTTGGTTGATCTGGTCCAGATTATATTCTTCGATGCGATATCCCCGAATGTCCCCATCCGCTTGAACAAACAGATCCATATGCCTTTTCATGAAATCAATATAAGCATCCTTGCTATAACAATCCCCTGTGCGGGCGATCGCCATGAGCATCATCCCGGGTACATACGCCCACCGTCGGGCAATTTCAGAGTGAAGTCCCTCGCTGTCCGCTTGACTGAGAATGGTATCCGCCGTCAGGACGGACCATCTGCTCTCTTGTTTCAAAACCGCCTCACCTCAATATCCTTGGAAGTTTCAATCACAAACTAATTATAAAGAAACGTAAATCATAAAAACTCCGGATTCGATGCCGAATTTCCCGCATATTTTGCTTTTTATGCTCTATTTCCCAATCAGCTTTCGTTCAAGAAGACAAGCAGAATAAGCTGCCATTTTTATAAATTCGGCATAAAAGGCAAAGAATGAACCCATTTAAACATCGGAGGTGTTATTATTGGAGCCTGCAATTCGATAACATGGATGAAAAATCCATAGAAGGAGCGTGTTCATCGATGAAAATCACGGTAGATCCCAGCGGACAAGGCGACTTCGTGACGGTACAGTCCGCTGTTGACTCGATTCCCGAGCAGGCCGATTGCCTTGTCATCCTCGAAATCAAAAAGGGTGTGTATCGCGAGAAAATCACGATCCCTTCATCGAAACCAGCTATTCGCATGATTGGCGAAGGAGCCGAAGAGACGATTCTTACCTATTCGGATAACGCCCACACCCTGGGGGAAGATGGGCAGCCCCTTGGCACCTTTCGCAGTGGAAGCTTGTATGTCTATGCCGACGATTTCAGCGCCGAACAATTGACCGTCCGCAACGATTCCGGACCTGGAACGGGCCAGGCTGTCGCCGCCTTTATCGATGCCGACCGGGTATCCTTTCAGCATGTAAGGCTCGAAGGCGATCAAGATACGCTCTATGTATCCGGCGGACGTCATTACTTTGCCGAATGCTTTATCGAAGGAGATGTCGATTTTATATTTGGGCCGGCAGCGGCCGTATTCGACCGGTGCATGATCCGCTGCAAGCGGTCCGGCGGTTACCTGACCGCAGCCAATACGCCGAAGGAAGCGGAGTTCGGCTATGTCTTTCTGGACTGTACTATATCGGGGGCACCCGGCGTTGAGAACGTATACCTCGGCCGGCCGTGGCGCGATTACGCCAATGTGGTGTTCATCCGATGCGAGATGGACGGCTCGGTTCATCCGCAAGGCTGGCATAACTGGAACCAGCCGGATCGCGAGCAGACATCCCGTTATGCCGAATACAACAGCCGCGGCCCCGGAGCAGCTCCTTCCCTGAGGGTTTCGTGGTCTAGGGACCTTACCGAAGCCGAGGCTAAACCGTTTACGATTGAACAAGTGCTCAGTGGGCAAGACGGTTGGTGTCCGCCTTACGCACCCGGTTCATCTAAGCTGACGAAAGGTTGATGATGATGACTGCACTGGCACGAGTCCGTCCCGAGGAGGTGGGTATTCCTCCATCAGCCATCCTCCGCTTTATGGAGGATATGACGGAAAGGAATATGAACCTGCACAGCTTTATGCTGCTCCGGCATGGCAAAGTGGCTGCTGAAGGCCACTACTACCCTTTTCGGAAGGATGCAAGGCATCCGATATTCTCCGTCAGCAAAAGCCTGACTTCTGCAGCCATCGGTATCGCCATTGGAGAAGGGCTAATCTCCCTGGAGGACAAGGTCATTGCATTTTTTCCGGATAAGCAGCCGGAGGCCGTACACCCGTATACGGCCAGCATGACCATCCGGCATCTGCTGAGCATGCAAACCGTTCACCGGAAATCCACCAATAAGGAGGCCCGGGATATCGTATTCGAATATCTTCATACGCCTCCAAGCCATCCCCCGGGTACCGTCTTTGCTTACGATACGACGGGTACGCATACGCTGTGTGCCATCCTCCAACGAGTCACGGGAACCACCGTGCACGAATATCTCGAAACACGCTTGTTCCAGCCCCTCGGGATGCAGGATATCGAATGGGAGACCTGTCCGCTCGGCATTAACCAGGGCGGCAGCGGAGCTTATTGCACGCCCGAGGATATGGCCAGGTTCGGCCAGCTGTATCTGCAGGACGGATTCTGGAACGGAATCCGGATTCTGCCGGAGGGCTGGGTAGAACAGAGCACATCCAAAGCGGTCGATAACTCCAGTGCCGGAATTCTGCTGGAAGGTCGAAGCGGGTACGGATACCAGTTCTGGCGGGCCAGGCGTCAAGCCTACTGCGCATTCGGCGCGGGCGGACAATTCATCCTCGTCATGCCGGACCAAGATGCCGTTTTCGTCTCAACGGCCAACACCATGTTGAACCGGGACGAGCACCAAGGGATACTGGATAGCGTTTGGACGCATCTGGTTCCTTCCATGGAGGCGTTCTGCCCCCATGATGATGCCGGTTATCAACGGATGCAGCAGCGGCTGAGCGCTTTGAAGCTCCATCTGCCGAAGGGAAGCTCCACTTCCACAGCAGCCGCGGAGGTCTCTGGGCGGCATTATCGCCTCTCACCTAACGAGCCGGGATGGTTGGCTTGTCGCTTTACGTTCAGTGAGCAACAATGTGAGCTCATCTTCGTACATGAAACCGGTCGTCCCGGGGTTTTATGCTCCATGAATGATTGGGATATCGGTCCTGATCCCTTTTTATGGCCTTCCCTCCGCCTGTGGTGCCGTATGGGCAGACTCGTCGACTTGCTTGATCCAGATTCAACTGCTGGAGGTGCAGCAGATGTTTATCCTGACCTGCCGTTTCGACCGCGATGGTCTTGTGCTGCAAATCAAGCCGGCAGGGGCGCTCAGAACGAATCATTTTGACCTCGTGCTCATCGGAACGATAATCGATGGTCCATGAACCATGCTCCACATTTGCCGTTTCTTATAAGTTGAATGACTGATTTGAATATAAGACAGCCGTGCGAAATGTTCATCGGTCGCTGTTGCTCTCAGATTCATATTTCATTCTTTCATACGCCTAATAAAGTACCGAGAGACAAAGCAGACAAGTACGCCAAAGGTACTTCCTTTTGCTTGCCCGCTTTGTCTCTCGTTATCATAAATAATGACCGCTATTCTTGATTCTTGAAGGACTCTTTATATTCCGCAGCCATTTGATCGCCGCCGCTCTTTCTCCATCTCTCCACTTCGGCCTTCCAGCCGGCCTCGTCAATCTGTCCCATAATAAACTTGGTTTGCGCATCGGTGATGATCTGCTCCAGCTCGCCGCCGCGTTCATTATACGTATTGGATTTCAAGGTAAGCGCCGGATTCGGCACAATATAGTTCTCGTTCTCGTACACGATTTGTTTATTTTTGTTGAACAGCTCCGTTCCTTTCGGTTTCTTCTCCATGTTGTACAAATCTCCCCGTTGCGGAAACGTATCGCGATAAGGCTTGACCTCCTGAGCGTCCTTATCCGCATCGATCGTTACGGTATAATCGCCTTCGACTTCGTAATGGACGCCTTCGATACCTTTATTAATGACATTAACCATCTCCGGATCCAGCAGCTTGTCAACGAAGGTCAGCACTTTAGCCAGTTCTTCTTCAGACTTGACCGTCGATTTCGGGATCGCCAGAAAGCCGGTATTACCGCTTTCCCCCGGAACCCGAACGCCTTCAGGTCCTTTCAGCGCCGATACGTCGACAACCGCTTCCGGAACGACCTTCTCCAGCTTGGTTTGCAGCGATTGGCCGTTACCGCCGGAGATCCGGATATTCGCGCGGCCCGATTCATACACCTTATTGAGCTCGGAGGAATCCACCACGGCGAAATCCTGATTGATGAGCTTCTCTTCATACAATCTTCGGAACAGCTTCATAACCTCGAAGAACTGCTCGGATTCGAACTCTGGATAGAAATTGCCCTGCTCGTCAATGCCCCATTTATTAGGTGCGCCTTGGGAAACGGCAAGCCGGGTCAATGTTGATGCCGTACCCTGGTTATAACCTTTGTCCAGCATCATTCCGTAAGTGTCCCTTTTTCCGTTGCCATCGGGATCTTCTTCCGTACTGTACCGGATAATTTCATACCAATCGTCCAGGGTCACCGGCTCCTTCAAGCCGGCTGCATCGAGCCAGTCCTTGCGGTAGCTGACGATCGCCCGGCCCATGTCCCGGAACAGAGGGATCCCGTATACTTTGCCGTTCACGCTGATATTATCGTAATAGGGTTGCGGCTGTGCGGCCAAATTCGGGTAATTTTTCAAATGGGTTGTGATATCCCAGAACAGATCGGCTTCGAGCGAGCTGATGGTTGTTGGCGTATAGTTCAGCTTGATCAGCTTCGGAAGCTCATTGGAAGCGACCATGACGTTAACCTTCTCGTCATATGCGGAGTAAGGTATCCACTGAATCCGCAGGTCCGTGTTCGTGTATTCGCGTATTTTTTCCTCCATCGGATTGTTCGGGTCAGGTATTTCTCCCACCTGGTTCACCACCAGGGTGAGCGGATAAGGTCCGTCGCCATTAACCCCGCTCCCGCCGCTCTTGTCTCCGCAAGCCGTTACAACCATCATCCCCGCCAGCATCGCCATCACGGTTGTCATCCATCTTTTCTTCATCATTTACCCCTCCATCATATTTATTCTATAAGAAACCCCTCTTTGGGAAGAAGGCGCCTCGAACCGATTAACCTTTCACAGAGCCCAGCATAACGCCCTTAGCAAAATGCTTCTGCAGAAAAGGATACACGAGCAGAATCGGCACGGTGGCAAAGACGATGACCGCCATACGGATCGTTAAAGGCTGCACGTCCATTTCGTCAAAGCTGGAATCCCCCACCCGGCTCTGTGCCAAAATCACGATTTCTCTTAGCAGGACCTGAATCGGCCACTTCTCGTTATCATTGATGTACAGAATCGCATTGAAAAACGTGTTCCAGTGAGCAACCGCATAAAACAAACCAAATGTCGCCATGGCCGGAAGGGACAAGGGAAGCACGATCCGTATCAGGACTCCCAGGTCGTTACAGCCGTCGATTTTGGCGGAATCCTCCAGTCCGTCGGGAATCTGCTGGAAGAAGTTCTTCAGCACGATCAGGTTAAACGCACTGATGGCACTGGGGATCATCAAAGACCATAACGTGTTGGTCAGATTCAATCCGTTCACGACAAAGTACGTTGGAATCATGCCACCGCTAAAGAGCATCGTGATCAATACACCGAGAAGGATGGGATTTCTCCCCCGGAGATGAGGCTTGGACAACGGATAAGCCATCAGGGACGTAAACGCCAGGTTGATCAGCGTCCCTACAACCGTTATATAGATCGACACGAGCAAGCTTCGCGGCAGTGTATCCGACGAGAAAATATATTGATACGATACGAGCGACCATTCTTTGGGCCATAGAATCAACCCGCCTTTGGCGACTTCCGCCGGACTGGCAAAGGATACCGCCAGCACATACACGAATGGCAGGACACACACGATCGCAACGATGAATAATACCGAATGGTTAATGATATCAAACAGGCGATTGCCCCAGGTTTGATCTTGACGCACTTGTATTCCCTCCTGTCATCTTCGAAAAAATGCATCCGCAGCATGGTCCTAGTACACGCCTTCTTCCCCGAATCGCTTGGCCATCCAGTTTGATCCGAGAACCAGAATCAATCCGACAAAGGATTTGAACAGGCCGACTGCGGCACTGTAACTGTACTGGGCCTGCGTCATCCCTTTGGTGTACACGTACGTGTCGAATACTTCACTCACTTCCCGATTCGTCGGCGTGATCATGAGGAAGATTTGCTCGAAGCCCGAGTCCAGGAAGTTGCCTAAACGAAGAATAAGCAAAATGATGATCGTGCTTCGGATGGCCGGCAGCGTGATATGCCACAGCTGGCGCCAGCGTCCGGCTCCGTCGATCCGTGCGGCCTCATATTGCTGCAGATCAACGCCTGCAAGGGCGGCAAGAAAGATCACGGTCCCCCAGCCCACTTCCTTCCAGATCGACTGGGAAACAATCATCGTCCGAAACCAATCCTTCTCCAGCAAGAATGCGATTTTCTCGCCCGTTATCTGGTAAATGATCTCATTGAGAAGGCCGTTCTCGGTCGTAAACAGAATATAGAAAATACCTACAACGACAACCCAGGATACAAAATGCGGAATATAGATCAACGTTTGTACAAATCGTTTGAAGCGTTCCCGCCTTAACTCATTCAGCATGAGCGCCAATATAATCGGCAGCGGAAAGAAAAAGATCAGATTATATAACGCTAGAATAATGGTGTTTCGAAAGAGCATCCAAAACTGCGGCTCACTGAAAAAGCGCTCGAAATGCTTGAACCCGACCCACGGGCTGCCAAAGAATCCGGTATGCGGCTTGTAATCCTGAAAAGCCATCGTCACCCCGTACATCGGAACATATTTAAATACGATAAAATACAGCACACCGGGCAGCAGCATCAGATACATCCACCTGTCCCTGACCAGGTCCCTCAGTAATAGCCTTCTTTTCTCCAGACTCAGTTCCCTTTTTACTTGCGGGCCTGCCGCAGCCGGAGTTTGATTAGATTTCATAGCACCTCTCCTCAAAGTTTTGTGAGCGTTGCTTCCTGAATCGGTTTCGAACAAAACTCGCTTCGGAAGCATGGCTTAGTTTTGTGAGCGTTGCTTCCTGAATCGGTTTCGAACAAAACTCGCTTTGGAAGCATCGGCATTGCCTGTTTGAACATCGTTCTTGTTGCCTGCTTGTATGCGTTTTCATGTTTATATTATCCGTCACGAAATTCGTGTAAGGCTATACTCCGTTCATGACTTCGAGCACCAATCTTCGATAAATGCCTATCCTGCAAGGAAGGTAAGATATCACGGTTTTCCGTCGGATATGCCGTATTCTACCTATCGCGTGCCGCAGATGACATACAGTCTTAGTTGGTTCTTCGCGCTGTACGTTAGCAGCACACTGAATGATTCGTGCAGCGATTTCCGTAACCCCGCTCGAGCGTTTTTTTAGAGCAAAAAAGCTGCTCCAACACCGTAAAACATGCTACGGATGGAACAGCTTTCTTGGATAGATATGGTGATTTCTTCATAAGATGAGCCCGCCCCATTATGCCGGGTGTGTCTACATTTTGAATGGAGGTGCTAATCATCCCTTCCCTTCTTCACTGTAGAGCTGCTCCCGATACTGGCCGGGTGTTAACCCGAACGTACGACGGAACGTACGGATAAAGGCGCTAATATTCGTGTAGCTCACTTTCCTGCCGATTTCCGAGACCTTCATCTCGGTCGTGGCCAGTAAATTTCTGGCGATATTCATTCGGTACTCGCTTATGTATTCACTGAAGGAGACGCCCATTTCTTTCTTAAATACCCGGCTGATATAAGCCGGATTAAAATTCATAACCGCCGCGCAATAGTCGAGCGAAATATCTTGATCGTACTGCTCCTGCACGATATCGACGATTCGGCGGGTGATGTTCACGAACTGTTTATCGGCCATATCTTCCAAAATTCCGATTACAGGCTTAAACAACCTGGAGTGGAACCAGCTCGCAATTTCGGTTCGTGTCTGCAGCCTGAACAGATGCTTCAGCTCCTCTTCGCCATTCCATACTTGCCGCATCGACAATCCTTGCTCCTGGGCTATGCCAACGGTCCTGGACGTCAGCTGCAGCAGCAATAAATGATGCTCTTGATGAAACCCGTCCTTGCACAGCAATTTATCCAAATAACGCTGAAACAGCTGCTCCACCTGTTCAAGCTGTCGTTCTTCCATGGCAAGCATCATCTGATCCTCGATCAGCCTTAATTTCGTGTATACCGTCTTCTCAGTATTGCCTTGATCCTCAATATCGGCATAACGCACGATGATATTCGACCCGAGAATAAATCGCAGTTTGAGTGCCGCACTGCTTTCTTTGTAGGCACGCTTCGCATCGGACAACCGCTTAAACGGGTGGCTGATGCCGATGCTGCATTCGAGCCCGAGGTATTCATGAACCTTGGCTTTGATATGCTGAGCGGTCTCATAGAACATAGCTAGACCAGCTTCGGCACTCTCCTCTTTACTGGTTAACAGTGTTACCTGGGAATGATTCAGCACGATCGGACTGAAACGCGCCTCTACGGGCAAGGCTTCCGACACGATATTGCTGACCGCAAACAGAAGAAGCTCCCGGTCCTGTTCCTGAAACCGCGATTGTTGAAGGTTATCCAACTCAAGCTGCAGCACGCCGAGACTTCCCCAGCCCGTTGGAAACCCGTAGCGTTCGGAAGCGTATTGGTCATCGGCTCCGGACATCTGCTCGGTAAACAGCTTCAGGACATAGAATTCCCGTAGATGCACCGTCTGGGATTTCATCTGTTTGTCCAGCTCGTTTCTTGAAACGGCAAGGGAGGTCAAGCTCTCCCGGATGGACTCAAACTCATCTTTCCGGTAGTCATCGGTCTGCTGCGGCTGAACGTTCGTCGCGAACTCGTGGAGTTTGCGGATTGGCGAATACATCCTGCGGCTGCCAAACCAGGAAGCGATCAGCACGGTCACAATAATCCCGAAACAGGCTGCCGCTGTAATCAGCGCAATCTTTCCCGTCTGATCGGTCACTTTATCAAGCGATACGACGGATACATAGGTCCAGCCGTTATAATCCGATTTGGTGTACAGCACGCTCACCTTATTGCCTTCGCTCTCTGCGTGAAATGCGCCTTGGGGTTCACCGGACTGCCCAATCCTTGCGAAGACCTCTCCGTTGATCGAGCGGTAAGCCTCCCGATCCTGAATTGGCGACAGGAACGCTTCTCCCTGCTCGTTCAGGATATATTGGCTGGCCCGCAAATTGACGGGTTCCAGCATGCTCCGGATATCTTTGGCGGTGATTTGCAGAATCAGAATGCCGGACGGAGCGGCGCTCTTCGACAGAAGCGGTAATTTGTGTACCAGCCGAAGGGTTGTCGCCGTTTGTTCGGCACTGTTCCAGTGATCCGTCTCCACAGGATTCGCGGTCTGCGAGATTTCCCCAGATCCCGCTGCCCAGAATATGCTTTCATGGGTATCCAGATACCGGTCGAATTCGGCTCTGTTCACGCCCTCCAGCGGTTTGAGTGAGTTTAAATCCACGACCCATTCATGTTTTAGATTGACGACGTACACCTGGTTTAAAATGGTCTGCGTCTGCAGGTTGAACATTTCCTTCGTCAGTTCCCGGACCTTGATAAAATCCTGTCCGCTTAACTTGCTGTCCATCACGGACTTCAGCAGCGAGGAGTTCTCAAACTGCAAGGCGGTTCTTTGCATGGAATCGAGCACCTGCTCCACCCTCATCCGAGTCTGGTTCAGCAGATGCATATTGCCCTCGTTCACCTTCTCCTCCACATCTTTGGCGGCGATGAAATAGGAGAAGAATCCGATAAGAATCGTCGGAAAGGATCCCAGCAGCAAGCTGTATATGAGTATTTTGGATTTGAATGTTCCCAATATCGTCTGCTCCTTCTTGGCATGGAATGTAAAGAACAGGATCAACTGGACCATATAAATGGATATGTGCAACCGAATGATAACGCTTGCATTATATAATAGTTTAAAAATCATAACATACCCGAGCATTCATTTTTAGTCTTCGCATGCTTTTTTGTTAGCATTATGATGTCTTTTTGTCTAAACACAACAGCGTGTTGATATCCTGTAAGGAAAACTCATAAATCAATAGCAGCCATTTGCGATAATGGGCCACTGGTCCACTCATATCAAAACAAGCTCTTGCGAACCGCAAGAGCTTGTTTTACCATAAGCCAGATTTCGGGCTGGACATTCCACTTATTCTGCAGAGTCGGTAACCGCGCCTCTCGATGCTGAGGACACTAATTTTGCATATTTGTACAATACGCCCGTGGAAACTTTGAGTGGAGGCTGCTGCCATGCTTGTGCCCTTGCAGCCAATTCGGAATCCGATACGTCGAACGTCATTTCTTGCGTTTCGCTGTCGATCGTGATCATGTCTCCATTCCTCAGCAGCGCGATCGGCCCACCTACCTGTGCTTCAGGCGCAACGTGACCGACAACGAACCCATGCGAGCCGCCAGAGAACCTGCCGTCCGTAATCAGCGCAACCTCTCCGCCGAGACCCTTGCCTACAATGAGTGCCGTGACCGACAGCATCTCCGGCATACCCGGGCCGCCCTTAGGACCGCAATAACGAATGACTAACACGTCGCCCTTGCATATTTCATCTCTCACGATCGCTTCGGTTGCATCCTCCTCGCTGTCATACACCTTGGCAGGTCCGACAAAACGCAGCTTCTTCATACCCGACATTTTGGCAACCGCACCTTCTGGCGCGAGATTGCCTCTTAATACAACCAATGGCCCGTTCGGCTTCAGCGGCTTATCGATGGGGCGAATGATTTCCTGGCTGCCCTCTAACGGCGCAGCTTCCGCCAGATTCTCTGCCAATGATTTGCCTGTGACCGTCAGACAATCGCCATGCAGAAGCCCCTCGGCGAGCAATAATTTCATGACGCCCGGTACACCGCCGACTTCGTTTAAGTCCTGCATGGCATGTCGTCCGCTTGGCTTCAGGTCTGCAAGGTGGGGAACTCGCAAACGGATTCGCTCGAAGTCGTCTAACGTCAAATCTACGCCAACCGAATGAGCGATGGCAAGCAAATGCAGGAACGCGTTGGTTGAACCACCCAAAGCCATGACAACGGTTATCGCATTCTCAAATGCTTTTTTGGTCATGATGTCCCTAGGATAGATTTCTTGCTCCAACAAGGAGATGACCTGCCTTCCAGCCGCAGCGCATTCCGCTGCTTTGTCTGGTGAAATAGCCGGAGTGGAAGAGGAACCGGGCAGGCTCATCCCCATGGCTTCTGCCGCAGCGGCCATCGTATTGGCTGTATACATGCCCCCGCAAGAGCCCGGTCCCGGGCAGACGCTGCATTCCACCTTATGTAACTGCTCCTCCGTCATTTTTCCGTCATGATATTGCCCGACCGCTTCAAAAGCCGTGACGATATCCACGTTCTTGCCATCGAGCTTCCCGGGCTGTATCGTACCGCCGTAAACATAAACCGCAGGAAGATTCATCCGTCCGATTGCCATCAGGCAGGCGGGCGTATTCTTGTCGCAACCGCCGATCGCCACCAGACCATCGAAACGTTCGGCCCCCGTCACGATCTCAATCGAATCTGCGATGGCTTCTCGGCTGGGCAGGGAGAACAGCATGCCGCCGTGTCCCATTGAAATGCCATCCGAAACCGTGATCGTGTTGAAAATAAGCGGAGCGCCGCCATGATTGCGTACCCCTTGCTTGGCCTCTATGGCTAGCTTGTCGATATGCATATTACAAGGGGTCACTTCGCTCCAAGTGCTGGCTACGCCAATCATCGGTTTCTTAAAATCCGCATCCGTGAAACCAACAGCCCGCAGCATCGCCCTGTTCGGTACCCGGTTGACGCCCTCACTGATTACCTTACTGCGAATGCGTAAATCTTTTTTGTTTGTCATCCTTCCTCTTCCCCCTCTATTTAGAGTAACCCGTGTAGTTCCTGCATGGGACGCATGAAGTTTTGTTTCATCATAGCTTGCGCCCGATCACGGTCCTTCTGCTCGAAAGCGCTGATGATCGAGGCATGCTCATCGACTGAAGCCTGTGTGGCAGCAATCGGCTGTTTTAAGAACACGTACTTAAACCGTCGGATATGCATCTGAAGCGAGGCACTGTATGCAGCGACATAAGGATTATCTGACAACTCCACGATGAAATTATGAAACTGTTCATCCAACTCCATGGCTTGATAAGCTTGCCCGCTCTTCATGGCACTTTCAAAATCCAGATTCATCGCCCGCAATTGCTGGATCTGCTCCGGAACAATGATGGTAGCGGTCACTTCGGCGGCCAAGGCTTGAAGAGCGGCCATGGTCGAATACATCTTAAAGATATCTTCCCTCTCAATGGCCGTAACTTTTGTTTCTTTCCCGGGGTGCGTGGACACGAGTCCTTGTACTTCAAGCAGTTGAAAAGCTTCCCGGATGGGCGTTCGGCTTACGCCAAGCGATTCCGTTAATTCGGCGTCGAGCAATTTCTCGCCGGGTTGAAGCGTGCCATCGATAATCCACCGTTGAATTTGGGAGAAGGCTCTTTCCTTTGCGGTCATCCGTACGGGAGAGACATAATTCTTAGGAACAGGCATGGTTTATCATCCTTACTCTTTAGGTTTGTTATATGCAATATATCGCATTCATATATTAAATACAATACATTAGATGGATTCCTTTGATAAAAATAACAAACAGAGGAAATACTTAATCAAACTATCCAACTGCTACGGACCACCGTTGAAACAAGAGAGGTGTAAGCAACAATGCCATTTTCCACATGGGCGGGTTCGAACGAATCCCAAATCGAAGTCTCTTCCCATTCAAATGATGCGAGTTCAGAGGGCCGGAACGTATCGGAGAGCTTAGAAGAGACCACTTCCGAAATCAAGAAAATTCTGGGCGATAACGACGATTTTATGATACATCCCTTCCATGTGTTCGGGCAGCATCCGGCCGTGTTGTTTTATTTCTCCGATATGACGGATCACGCCGTCATTAATAATACTTTATTAAGACCACTTAAATATGGCCCTCGCCATCTCGATGTTTCAGACCTCCCTCGCCATGCGTTGATGGACACTTTGATGAAAGATACGCTTTATCACAGCGAAGGATACTCGGAACGAAAAATCTCCGTGCTCACCGACAATCTTCTTAGGGGACAGTCTGTCGTAGCGATCGAAGGGCTGGACGAGGCCATTATCATTGATACACGAAAAATAACGCAGCGTTCGATAGAACAGCCGGCGACGGAACAGGTGATCCGCGGGGCCCGGGAAGGATTCATCGAGACGCTCGGCACCAACATTTCCCTGCTCCGCTACCGGCTGCAAACGCCGGATTTCCGCGTGAAATCCATGGAGATCGGAACGAAAACGAAATCCAAGGTTGCGGTCTGTTACATGGATGGCATCACCAATCCCGGAATCGTTAAAGAAGTGAATAAGCGCCTGGATGCCATTGAAATCGATGCCGTGCTGGATTCGGGGTATCTGGAACAGTTTATCGAAGACAATCATTGGTCTCCGTTTCCGCAAATCCAATATACGGAGCGGCCTGATAAAGTCGTGGCAAATCTGCTGGAAGGTAGAGTGGCCATTCTGGTCGACGGTTCCCCGCTCGCCTTGATCGCTCCAACCGTATTCAGCCAGTTCTATCAAACGGTCGAAGATTATACCGAACGATTTCTATTGATGAGCGCGATTCGGCTTTCCCGTCTGGTGGCTTTGGTATTTTCCTTGGTTTTTCCCTCGTTGTATGTGGCGATTATCTCCTTTAATCCTGAGCTGATTCCCACGGAATTTGCGGTCGCCGTCGCGGGAGGACGTGCAGGCGTCCCTTTTCCGGCGATGGTCGAAGTGCTCGTTATTGAAATTTCGATGGAGGTTTTGCGGGAAGCCACGATCCGGTTGCCGCAGCAGGTGGGCGGCGCTTTATCCATTGTCGGCGTGCTCGTCATCGGGCAAGCCGCGGTATCTGCCGGGTTCGCTAGTCCGATTACCATCGTCATCATCGCATTAACGACCATCGGATCTTTCGCAACGCCGGCCTACAACGCGGCGCTTGCGCTCCGTCTGCTGCGTTTTCCGTTGATCATATTAGCCGGGATCTTCGGCTTGTACGGCGTCATGGTCGGCATCATTCTGATTGCCAATCATCTATTGTCGCTTAAATCGTTCGGGGTTCCGTATCTAAGCCCATTCGTTCCCGGCAATTTCCAGGGCATGCGGGACCTCTTGACCCGTGGGCCCTTGTGGAAGATGAAGAACAGGCCTTCCTTTCTCCATCCGCTGAACACGTCAAGGCTCGGTGATCAAATGAAGGAGCAGGTGGATCATTCCTCAACCAATATCATGAATTCCGTCCAACCTAATGACGAGAAAGGTCGATAACCATGAATGAACAGCGCCAAATCACGGTTCTGCAGGCCTCTGCCATTACGATCAGCACCATCGTGGGAGTAGGCGTTCTTGCACTCCCTTTGTCTGCGGTCAAAGCTGCGGATGCCGGGGCTCCGCTCGTTACTTTTTTGGGAATGCTGCTGGCGTTTGTCGGACTTTTCTTCATGACCCGGCTCGGCATGCGGTTTCCGAATGACTCGTACGTGGAGTACAGCGAAGTTATCATCGGTAAGTGGTTCGGTCGAATCGCAAGCTTGGTCTCGATTGCGTTTTTTGCGGTTTTGACCTCTCTGGTCGCCAGAGAATTCGGCGAGGTTGTCGTTACGGCCGTCCTGAAGAATACACCGCTGGAGATTACCGTACTGGTCATGCTTCTGCTGGCTGCATTTTCTTCTCGCCGGAATATTATGACCTTTACGTATATCCACTTATTTTACAGCCCCTTTATTCTGATACCTGCGCTTTTGATCGTCGCCTTTTCGTTAAAAAATGCGGACTTGGTCAATGTTCTCCCTGTATGGGGGAATGAACCCGGAGGCATACCGGCAGGCATTATTACGCTCTCCACCGTGTTCCAAGGCTATTTTATTATGATGATGGTCATTCCGGCCATGTGCAAACCTGAAAGAGCGATGCGGTCCAGCCTATGGGCCATGGTGGTAACCGGCGCTTTGTATATTTTGATCGTGGCTGCAACGGTGGGTGTGTTTGGAGCCGAGGAAACCAAAAAGCTGTTATGGCCGACACTGGAGCTTGCCAAGGCAACTTCATTGCCTGCCAATGTGCTGGAACGTTTGGATGCAGTCTTTTTAGCCGTATGGGTAACGGCTGTATTTACATCCTTGTTCTCTTGTTACTACTTTACGGTCTACTCGATAAGCAAGCTATTCCGGTTAGCGGACCATGGGATGTTGTCCTTCTTCATCCTCCCCTTTCTGTTCGTATTGGCCATGCTGCCCCAAAGCTTGATTCAATTGAATGAAGTGAACAGCATGATATCCAAATATGGACTGCTGATTACTATCGCGTATCCCGGAATCCTGCTGATCATCGCCATCCTGCGCAAAGTAAGAGGTGCAGCCAAATGATCGGGGAAATTTACAGCGGTTATTTGGATGTTGCCATTCTGATCTGGCTCTTCTGCGGCTTGTTCAATCTGTTCATCGACATGAATAAGTACAGACAATCGAATATGACCAAGGAAAAAAAAGTATCCCGCGTGCTGGGTTGGATCAATATCAGTATCGTAACGGTTTGGTTTCTGGTTATCGTCCTTGTTAAAGTCTTCGTGTGAGTTTAGATGTCTGAGTTCAGGAGGATCTCAATGAGTAAGAGAGTAAACGCCGGCTTTAACCTAAAATTCATGATCCTTCTTCTCCTCTGCTCACTTCTGACAGGCTGCTGGGATCGGATGGAGATTGAGGAACGAGCGGTCGTTCTAGGTATATCAATCGACACGGCCGGCAAGGATGCCGAGATTCGTGAAGATGAGATTTCTCATCTTCGAGGGAAATATCCCGCACCGCAACAAGAAATGATCCAGTTATCCGTTCAAATCGCTCTTCCCGGCAGAATACCGCTCGGACCCGGCGAAGGCGGTGCTTCAGGAGAAGGCGCCCAAGAAACCGTGTGGGTACTGGATGTTGTAGGACATACCGTCGATGATGCGATGATGAATCTCCAGCAGCAAATATCAGGCAAATTGTTTTTTGGACATCTCCGCGTCATCGTCGTTTCTGAAGAGTTTGCCAGAAAGGGGATGGAGAATTTAAACGACTATCTCCACCGAAACGCGGAAGTTCGCCGTATGGCCTGGCTGATGGTATCCAAAGGGAAAGCGAGAGAACTGATGGAAGCTGCCCCGAAGCTGGAGCGCGTCCCGGCATTGTATTTGTCCTCCACGCTGGACGATGCCGTTAAACATGGCAAGTTCCCGAGCGACTATATCGGAACTTTCTGGAACAATTCGTCGAAGAAGGGCCAGGAAGGATTTCTGCCTTACATCCAAATCATGAAGGGCGATAACGTGGAAATCAGCGGCATGGCTTTTTTCAAAGGCGCCACACTGGTCGGCGTGACAAAACCCTTTGAAATTGCCGGATACTTGGTCATCAAGGGAATCAGTCCGGCAGGATATCGGGGAATCATCCATGTTGGAGACGACTCTCAGGTCGTCACCATTCATGCAACAAACCGGGAATCGGAAATCAAGGTGGACATCAAGAACGGCCTTCCTCATTTTACGATCACGGCAGTGACGGAAGTGAATGTCGAAGAGAAAAATACGGAAGTCCTCCCGCTCAATAACTCGCATATTCTTGAGGAAATCGCGCGGGAGAATGAACGATCCGTTAAAGAACTCATGCTCGGACTAATCCAAAAAACGCAAAAAAAGAATCCGATATTTTCGGATTCGGCGAATTGGTACGAGCCAGAAAACCATCGTATTGGAATACCCATGTCAAAACCGCGGACCAATGGAGTGAAATTTATAAACATACAACCTTTGATTTTCGTGTGACATCGAAAGTCCGTAGAGTCGGCATGAAGGCGGAATGATAGTGCTGGATGCGCACAAAAGGCGTCGTAGAGTAGCAGACATGATGGGGCCCCACGGTGCCTTATTTTTTTATCCAGGCGTCCGGGCCGACATCACGGGCAGTGAGCGGAGGATTGGACCGCTGTTTACCTGAGGCATACTCATCTGCACCCACGTCCGGGATATACCGAAGCTGTCCATCCATGTCCTCCGCTGCAGCATAAGGAGCCAGGGCAGCGTCAACGGCTGGGCTATAGATGGATAACCGGATAAGTCCGTCCTTGCTGCGCACCAAACGAAGGTCTTGTTTGTTCATCTCTCTGTCCACGATCGGATTGTTCGAGATCGGTGCATTCCCCTCGAGTTTATTCCCCTTGTACTCCACCCGCTCCTGATCGGGTGCTTGAATAACCGCATCGGTTTCATGGAATATCGTACTTGCATGGCTGAATATCAAATTGTTGTAAATCTTAGTCCCTACGGGCTGATAGGTTCTGCCGCCGAGATTGAAGGTCGTCGTTTGGTTGCCGACATTCACGATGGTATTGTTGTAAATCTGTACGTTGTACTGCCTCCAGTGGCCGCGCAGAAGTTCAGTCCTTTGCTCGGCCGGCAGGTCCCCCAGCCTCGCGGTTTGTTCCTGGCTTCCACCCCAGCGCACCACCGGATTCGTACTGCCTTCCGGCCCGCCGTCATGCGTTCCGCCATCAAGGCGAATCACTTTATCCGTAAGACCTTCCATGTAATTGTTATAGATTTTGTGATCGTTGCCGTATATCCGGAACCCGCTGCTGCCCGGTGTCACCCCATCGCCGATGAGATGGTTGCCGTAGAAGCTGTTGCGGTTTCCGTGTCGTGACACGATCCCGCCGTATGAATTGCGAATCGTGTTATACCGTATGATATTGTCACTGCTCTTCACCGATATTACTTCGTCTTCGCCATGAAACCCGTCGAACAAATTATGCTGAATCGTAATATATCCGGAGGAGAGGGAAGTACTGGAAAGACCGAGCCTGATGGCCTCCAGCCCGTTGGTTACCCGCGGACCGATTCCGTGAAAATAATTGTATTCAATAACATCGTATTGCGATATATGCTGCCCGCTATGCCCTTCGCCATCATATATCACGACTGCGCCAAAACCCTTCTTAGGTCCAATATCATTATAAGCGATCCGGTTATGGCTGCTCGTTCCTTCGACCCGGATATAATGTCGGTGCGTGCCATTGTCCGTTATCAGCTTCGGATCTTCAAATGGCGTTAACCCCTCATATACTTCGCCATTCGGATCATACTGATCACCGCTGTACCGACAGCTGTCCTCGACATCGAGCAGGCACCATACATTCCTGTTTTGAGCCTTGAATCGATAAGGCTGGCCTGTTTCATTCAAGGCAAAGCTGTTGCCTAAAATGGATATCCGGCTTGAGCTTTCCAATTGAATGCCCGGGTGTACACCCGTAAGCGCCCGATGTGCCAACCCACGGTCAGTCAAGGTCTGTATTCCATTCTCATCGCCGATCCCGTTCCGGAACGTGAGCCCGCTAACTTCAACATAACTTGAATTTTCAATGTGCATGTAACTATTGCCGCTGATGACGGCTTTGCCGGACTTCCCGGTTATCCGAATCGGATAGGCCGCAGAGCCGTGTTTATCCTTCACAATAAATGGACCGTTCTGCTCATAGGTCCCATCCTTCAATTCAATCAGCGTGCCGGCCACGGCCTGATCCAGCGCCTGCTGGAGTTGTTCAGCCGTACGAACCGATACTCGCTTCAGCTCCGGAGGCTTCACGTCCTCCTCCTTCTCTTCGCCAGCGTTAGGAGGAAGTGGCGGTTGTGGCTCTTCCGGTGATTCACCCGGCACTTTCCCTGCGTAAAGCTCTACTTCCATGATGCTGTTCCAGTTTCCCGAGCTGCCGCCGGCGTTATTGCCATATCCGATCAACCGCAAATACCTGGCTTTCACCGGACTCTGTAATACATAAGTTTGCAATAGGCTGTCTTCCGGTTGCAGCTGCCGGCTGAACTGTCGTTCAAACACAACGGTGCTGGATTGGAAATCTTCGGTATTCGAAGCTAATATTTCAAAACTGGACAGACGCTCTCTGGCATTCAGAAAAGCAATATTCACATACGTGACCGTCTGTTCCATGCCCAGATCGAACTGCAGCCATTGTCCTTGACCGGAAGCGGACCAGCGGCTTTGCTGGCTCTCCGCGTCCTCACCCCATACCCCGTCCAACACATTCCCCGGTACGTAATTCGTGCTCGGTTGGTAGCTGCTAGCCGTTACCGTGCTCTCGATCCGATTCATGCTGCTCCCTCCTGCATCACTCGAAGCCCCTTGGGCCTCTGAAGGTGTTATCATCAGTGTTCCGATCAACAGGATTATAACCAGTCCCATACTTATCGATCGTAGAGACCGTAGGTTTAATGCGTTACATAACGTTCTCATATCCGTTCACCTCGCTTCGAATATTAACGTACCGATAACCGATCAGAATACGCGATGGGCCAAGCCCCGAAGCTTCGCGAGTGCCTCAATGTAATAATAATCCCCATATATAAGCGATACATTGATATGGGTATCCGCCGGCTTATGGCCGGTTCCGCCAAACAGGATCCCCTCATGCTCAGGCGCCTGGAAAGCTGCATACTCTGTTGACAAAACCGCGATTATTCGTTCAGCGGCTTTCCGGTACACAGCGCCTATCTCCGGGGTTGTCAGGGCAGCCAGCTCCAGTAATCCTGAAGCGGCAATGGCCGCGGCCGAAGTGTCGCACGGCTCGGTTTCGGGATCCGGTACGCGGAAATCCCATGGCGGAACCCCATGTTCTTGTAATGAGGCTATAAAATGATGAGCTACCTGCTTCGCGGCTTGCAAGTAATTTAAATTGTTTGTGTATCGGTAAGCGTTGGCCATCCCATACAACGCCCACGCATTTCCTCTGGACCAGCAGGAATCCGGGGCATAGCCCTGCCAGCCTTTATACTCCAGCAGCTCTCCGCTTTCCGGATCAAATACGGCAACATGGCAGGTGGAGCCATCGGCACGGATCATATGCCGCAATGCCATGTTCGCGTGGGCATTTGCGATGTGCCGGAATCGCGGGTCCTCTCCTTCTTCGGCAGCCCAGTACAATAGGGATAAGTTCATGAGACAATCGATGATGGCCCAGCCGGGAAGATCCTTGTTCCATGCCCTGATGTATTGGCCGGCCAGGTTAAACCGCCCTGCCAGAAAGTTGGCAGCCGCAAGCCCCCGCCTTTTTCCGTCTGCATCGCCGGTTAACTTGTATTTCATGACGGAGGTAGGCAAATACTGAAATCCCACATCATGATGAAAGCGGCTTTCTTCCAGCGTCAAGCGCTCCATCCGAATATCCCAATCCCATGCCGCTTCCCGATATTTCGTCTCTCCGGTCATATCGTAAATAATCCAAAGCATTCCCGGCCAAAATCCCGAAATCCAGTTATCCAACGTCAATCTGTCATATTCTCCGTCCTTGGCCGCATGCGGTGCAAGATCAGGTCTTCTGGCCAATATCCGGTCCACCTTCATGCGAGCACCATTCCACCACAGATCCAAGTCGAGATGTGGGCGGGTCTCTAGTTTACTCATCATATCTCCTCCAATCGTTATCCTTTAATGGCACCGATTAGTGCGCCCTTCACAAAATACTTCTGCAGAAACGGATAAACCAGCAGAATCGGGACCGTCGCCACGATAATGGTCGCATGCTTCAGCGTCTCGCCGATGACGGCGACTTCCCCGCCGCTCGCACCGCTTGCCATAGAGCTTGCATCGTTCAGAAGCAGCAGCTCCCGCAGGACGAGCTGCAGCGGATACAAGGAGCGATCCTGCAGATAGATCATGGCCTGAAACCATGAATTCCAGTGACTGACGCCGTAATACAGCAGCATGACGGCGATAACCGGCATGCAGAGCGGCATCATGATTCGGAATAAGATAACAAATTCATTCGCTCCGTCGATCTTGGCCGATTCCTCCAGACTATCCGGTACCGCCTCAAAAGCCGTTCTCATGATAATCAGATTAAAAGCAGATATGGCCTGTGGAATAATTAAGGACCACAGCGTATTGGTTAGCTCCAAGCCTTTTACTGTAAAATACAGGGGAATCAAGCCGCCGCTGAAGAACATCGTAAATACGATAAACAGCATCAGCTGCTTACGATATCGCAATCCCTTACGGGACAGCGCATACGCTCCGAACGCGGTCAATGTAATATTAAGCACCAGGCCGCCAGAAACGATAAGGAACGTATTCATGTATCCTTGAATAATCATTGGATTATCAAACACGAGCCGATAAGCGTTTAACGTCATATCCAGCGGCTTCCACAGAATCCCCGAATGCTGCATGTATCGGGTTGGATCACTCAAGGAAGCAAACAGTACGTAGATCAATGGATACAACGTACATAATGTGATGATGGTCAACAAGGCGTAATTAAACATATCAAACAGCTTTTCGCCGACCGATCGATGCCCAGCTCTCCATTCCATTCCCTTCACCTCCTACCACAAGCTGGTTTTGTTCATCCTGCGGCTCAGCCAGTTTGAGCCGATAACAAGCGTGAAATTGATGGCCGAATTGAACAGCCCTACTGCCGAGCTGAAGCTGTAATTGAATTCCTGCAGCCCGACCCGGTACACATAGGAGCTAATGACGTCTGCGGTATCGTAGATTGACGGGTTATAGAGCAGAATGATTTTCTCGCTGCCGACGTTCATCAGCCTGCCGATCTCAAGAATGAACAGAATGACTATGGTTGGCATTATCCCCGGCAGCGTCACGTTCAGCATTTGCCTCCACCGGTTGGCTCCATCGATCTTCGCGGCCTCATATTGTTCTTGGTCGATACCGGCCAAGGCGGCAAGGTAGATGATGGTCCCCCAGCCGATGTTCTGCCAAATTCCGGAGGTTACGAAAAGAGTCCGGAAATATTCGGATTCCAGCAGAAGGGAGACCCGTTCCCATCCGAAAAAGGCCATGATATCGTTGATTAATCCGTCACTCATCGTGAATTCCTTAATGATGCCGCAAACAACGACCAGCGAAATAAAATGCGGCATGTAGGTTATGGTTTGAACCGTGCGTTTGAATGCGGTTTTTCTGATCTCGTTCAGCAGGAGCGCCAATATAATGGGGGCCGGGAAGCCAAAGAGCAGTTCATAAAAGCTGATTAACAGCGTATTCTTGACAACACGCCAGAAGTAAATGCCGTTGAAAAACGATTCGAAATGCTCCCATCCGGCCCATGGGCTTCCCATGATACCAAGACGTGGGGAGAACTCTTTAAAAGCAATGGACGCTCCATACATCGGAAAATAATGAAAAACCGCGAAATATAAAAGTACCGGAATCAACATGATGTACAGGAAACGATTGTTGATAATGTCCTTCAGCAAGCCCCAGTTCCGAGGATTCAGTCCTGCCGTGTTTGAAGGAATTGACGTGCGTGTCGGAGGCGGAAGTTTCGCCATGCCGTTCTCACTCCTCATGTACGGTCTATTGAAGTAACAAGTTATCGGGGGAATGAACCGCTCCATTCCCCGCGCGTTATGACTTCGTTATCGGCTGTTGTATCGATCCAGTGCGCTTTGATAGATTTCAACCGCCCGCTCAATACCCAGCTTCTTGAGCTGCTCCACATACTTGTCATAACTCTCCATCGGCTCCTTGCCGACAATGAACTTGACAAACATTTCCTCTTTATAGTTGCTTACTTCGGTAAGAATCTTGCCAAGCTCCTTGCTTTCTTCGGCGGTTGGCGTCAGGAAGCCAGGCAGTATATGCTTCTCGGCATCCGTCTTCGCCCATACTTTCACGGCCTCATCCTGCTCAGGGAACGTATTCCAGTTCCGACGTTCATCCGCTTCGTATGGACCATTCGGCTTGGAATACTGCGATACCATCTGCTGCAGACTGTACTTCTCATTGTTTTTAATCAAATCGGTATACACCGGAGCACCGTTCTCCATCACATAGCTCTCCCCTTCAATGCCAAAGTTATAGAGCAACGAGCCTTCTTCGCTGTAAGCATAATCAAGCCAGCGTACGATCAGCTCCGGATTTTTCGCAGCCGTTGTGATGGCTTTGCTCGGTCCCGGATTGTACTTGAAGTCCCGTTGTCCGATAAAGGGAATTTCGCCCGGATTGAGCGTTGGATATGGAGCGCCGACCAGCTTGAATTTCGGATCCTGCTCCTTCATGGCGTCCATCCATTTGCCCATGCCGCCGCTGAGGAGATGTACCGTTGCACCGGTCTGCCCGGTCAAGATCTTGTTATCCAATGCTTTTGTATCGGTGAGCGCAAAATCCTTGTCAAACAACCCTTCCGCGAACCATTTGCGGAACAAGGCCAGGAAATCCTTGTACTGCGGGTCCATAGGCCCATACTTTACCTTTCCTTCATCATCTACATAGAAGGAGTTCGATGTTTTGTAAGCCCCGATGAAGGCATCGCGAATCTCAAAATTTCCGCCGGTATACGTCACGCTAAGCGGCGCAGTGGCTCCTTTTTCGTCGCGAAAGGCGATCAACGTCTTCTCCCATTCCTTTATGGTCGTCGGCACGGGCAGCCCAAGCTCTTCCAGCCAATCTTGGCGGATCATGGGCCCGCGGAAGACGAGCCCGGACGGATTGCGGATCATGGGAAATACATAATACTTGCCGCTGTCTGTTTTGACCATGCGATCAAGCGTCGGGTCCGCTTCGAGTTTCTTCTTCAAGTTGGGCGCATATTGATCAATCAGATCATTGAGTTCCAGAATCACGCCGTCCTGGATGGCTTTCTCCGGTCCGCCCGGATAAGAGCCAGCACTTCTTCCGGTCCAATCATATTCAATGACGTCCGGAAGCTCATCGGAGGCAATCATCAGATTGAATTGCTCGACGGTCTGCTGATCATTCGGATGAATGTACTCGACCTGTACTCCCGTTTGGTCGACAAGCGCCTTCCCGAACGGGGTATCCGCAAGATTGGAATAGAAGGTTACGGCATTCATGTTCAAGATTTCCCAAGACGTGATCGTTTCGGTTGTGTTCAGCGGATACGATGAACCGATTGCGGTTGACGCATCCTTCCCGCCGTCGTTCGGCTTTGCCTCCGGCGTATTCTCCTTACTCCCTGACGAACAACCCGCAAGCAGCAAACTAGTTAACAATACGGCGGTCAATCCTGACTTCAAATTTCTCAGCAAGCTGTCTTTGGCCAGCATACGATGTACCATCATCATTCCCCCGATTTTAGGATAAGGAACAGATCGGCGGGTCTTGCCGACCTATCCGATGTCATTGTTCAATAAAACCGATTCCGTTAACATAGACAAAATCTAAAATCGCAGGCAATTTCTTAAAAATCGATGTATTTGCGCCTCAAAATTAAGTTTACAGCGCGGTTTTCTGGTATTTTCCGGGGGTGACGCCTTCGAATTTTTTGAAGATTCGCAGAAAAGTGCTGACATCCGCGTAACCGACCCGGCCCGCGATTTCATTTACGGTAAGTTTCCCATGGGCCAGCAGTTCTTTCGCCTCAGCCACACGAAGACGGTTGATGGAATCCAGCAAGGTTTCTCCGGTGTAATCCTTATAGAGTCTTGAGACGTAAGACGGGGTCCGCTGAAAAGCATCGCCGATCATCGATATATTCAAACTCGGGTCATGAAGGTTCTCTTCGATATACCGCCGGACATCTTCGATGAAATAACGATGATGATCCCGTTTCTCGGCCAGAATCCATTCGCAGACATCCCCGAGCATTTGTTTCATCCGATCCTTCATCTCCGGAACATGATCGCATTCGAGCAATGGATTCACTTCAATGTAATGGTCTTCCCATGTTCGCTTGCTTCCCGCCTTCACTTCCTCAAGGGTATTCAGCATCGTGCTTGCCAAGTTGTACATCAGGCATTTGGCAAGTGGAACCGAAACCGGATGCTTGGTAAAATTGGCTTGAAAAATATCGTCAAGAATCGCTTCCGCTTTGTCGTAGTTCCCGCTTTTCACCACATACACGAACTGCTGCTCAACACTTAGAGGATAATAAAAACGGTGGGATTGCGTACCTTTACTCATCAGAGTATCGCTGTATTGGATAAACTGGCCGCTACCTATCACAATGCGGTACTCAAGCGCGGTAAGAGCTTCTTGATAAGATTGAGCGATGCCGTGCAAGCCCGTATGAACCTGTCCTACGGCCAGCGTAAGCTCAGTTTCGATATGTTTGCCCATGAAATCCTGGACCTCGGCCAGCATTCGGTTCAGAACGGATGGCTCCTGCTCCTCAGGGATTTCCGCTCTAAAGTTAACAATACAAGCAAGTACATCGTTCATTTCCGTTGTAAACGCGACCGCTTCATTGGATGCTGTATCCTCAAGGACATTCGTCAGCACGAAATAGAGCATTTGCTGCTTCTGATCCGGGAGCCCACGGATGCCAAACTGCTCAAACTTGCCAAAATGATCGATCGATATCAACATGACAACAGATCGCTCCGATCGAAACCGGATATCGTGGGCTGGGAGGGCGCTCTGGAGCGATTGATCATGATCGGCGTACCCCTTCAGGAGGCGCCGCAGCAAATGAGCTCGAATCGTATTGCCATGCTTGCGAAGCTGCGTTTGTATATCTGCTTTTTCATGGAATTGATGTTGAATCGCCCCCTCCAGGAATGCGTATTCATTGGCCCCGCGGTCAAATCTGAGGCCGAATTGCTTGGATAAACTATGCAGCATCAGTTGAACCGGCATATAGTTTCGGCGTAATAACAATACCGTGACCAAGCCTCCAATGATCAGGCATAGGGCTATGCTGAGCCATGTCAAAAGGCGTAAATTTTTCATTTTCTCATTAAACAAAGCCGCCGGGAGTACCGATACATATTTCCAACCGGTGACTTGGGACGTAATATAGGAAAGCGCGGTCTGCCCCGCATCCGATTTCATATAGATCATTCCGCTGTCTCCTTGCAAATGTTCATAACGCAGATTTGCAGGTACGGCCAAATCCTTGTCGGATGCAGCGATGTACCGGCTTTCCGCATCTATAATGAACATATTGGCACCCTTTTGCTGGGGAACGCTCTCGATTAGTTTCGAATCCTTGATCAAGAACAGGACAACGGCCGAAGGCTGGGCCGGAGAGTTGAATACGAGGGAATGGGCGAACACGACGAGCGGGAAGCTCTCCATGCCGTCATTAAACACCATGGGTTTGTAATCGTTTACATATCTTTGCTCGAAAAAATCCGTCGACTGATCATAGGAGGTGTCGTCCGGCTGCCTCAGCTTTTGATAGAGGCCCCTGCCGTTCGTGTGATCAAACGTTGAAATAACCGTATCGCTGTTCAGGTACATGACATAGATATCTTCGATGGAATCGTTCGCATTTTTATACGTTCGCAGGCTTTCCGATATCTTGAACACATCATAATATTGAGGATCGCGAAGCGGGAGCTCCGCGCTGGAAAATGCAGAAATCTCCTTGTTTAACGCAATTTCCAGGCTTAATCGCTCAAGGCTCTTCAGCTTGCTGTCAATGGACATTTCCATCTGCTGAAGAAGTAAACCGTTTGCCCGGTTGGTTTCGCTCCTTACTTGATGGTACGAGATCGAATAGAGCACAAAGCTGATCAGGACAGGCACCATGAGTACGGTAATATAAGAGAACAGCCATGCCGCAATGACGCTGCGGTTATATTTGCGAAGGGTGCTGAACATGCGATTATTCCTCCTTATCACCTGCTGTTTATGATAAGAGCAGCCTTGATGGGTTAAGGCTGCTCTTCGGACGGGATCTGTAGTTAGCTTTCGGCATTTATACGGTTAACGGGGAATTCCATAGAGCCTCCATGGCTTGCGGCTGCCGAACATATTGCATTTCCCCTTCTCTGCAGGGATGGGCGAGATCTTGAAAGGCGAAGATCCGCTCCAATGATCGCAGTATATATAAGCTTCTTCTCCCGCCTGCATAACCAGATGGATCGATCCGTCCGCCTGGATCGGACATACTGTGGACATGCCCCCGATCTCCAATACCAAGCCGGCATCCGGTGATGAAACCATATCCGATACGATTCGGCACGATCCACCCGCAAGACTGCAAATATGTATCCAAGCGGTACGCCCCTCCTCCCGAACAGCACTCACAAGAAAGCCGCCTTCCGATCGCAGCTGATGAAATACCGCCTCCGGCCACTCCTTTGGAACAGCAGGGAAAACGCAGATTCGCTCCCCTCTGCTCTGGAGCAGCATATCATGGATCGACTCCGCCCCCGCGAGCGGCGTTTCGATGACCGGTCCCGCCTCTTTATACATGGTGTTCGGCTTGATGAGATGCATTAAGCTTCTTAAATACGCCAGTGCTTCATCGCCTAGTCCGAGTATGGCCGCAATCGAGGCTGCTCCGGTGAAGCTGAATCCGCGCAAATCTCCTTCGAGTCCGATCCAATGGCGGAGCGATCGAAGAATAAGCTCCCTCTCCTCTTCGGTATCGCCTACGAGACGCAGCGGAAATGCTGCCAGCAGATGGCTGAAATGCCGGTGTCCAAAATCCAAGCGCTGATTCTCGCCGATCATATAACCGGAACTATCGACCGGAAAGGGTACCAATCGGTCCTGGACCTCCCGCCAGCGATCATGCAGCGAATCGTGAATGCCGAGCTTATCCGTGATGCGGATTAAGGTTTCACATCCCCAGCGCAGCAGGGCTAAATCATAATGGGCATCGGCACTCTTCAACTGCTTGAAGGAGCCGTATTCAGGCGAAACCGTCGGTGGTAAATGAAGTCGGCCGTCCTGCCCTTCCTCAAGTAGATGCAAATATAAACACACACTGCGCCGCAGGAGTGGATAGACCACGTCTTGCAGCATATTGTCGTCCATGGCATAACGGCAGTGCCGCCAGCAGTTATGCATGACCCACGTTAAATTCCCCACCTCATCCGTGACCGGACTGTGCAGGTCATAGCTGGAGCTCCGGCCGAGTCCTGCCGAATCCTTACGGTAGGCTTCGGGAACGTTTCGGATCAGCTGCTCCTGATGCTCCTGCAATGAGCGAATCAGCGACATGCCGAGATGGAGACGATTCGCCGTATAGATCGGGGAATAACTCATCTGAACATTCATATTGAACCATAACCCCGGCCATGGCGTGGAAGTGAGCCACGGACCTTGATTATCGATAGGGAGTGAGTCCGCACGGGTCGCAGAAGCCAGCTTATACATCTGTATCCAGTAAAAGCTCTCCAGCTGCGTATCTGGTATGGATATAAAACTCTCCGGGTAATAATGATGCCACCATTGGCGATGGGCATGCAGCCAGGCTTCCCAACCGATGGTTGAGAGGGGGACAGCCCGAAGCACTTGAACCGCTTGATCGGAAGCGGTATTATCCACCCCTTTCATGACGGTTAAGATACAGGCTTGCCTGTTCCAGTTCCCCAACTTTCGTTCGGTCGGATCAGGGCGGCAAGTAAGCCAAGCTGTAGTGCAGCCTTCCCCGCTGCCATATTCCTGGACGCCGATCGATATCTCGCCGGATTTCAAATGCTGAACAGTGGTTTCGGGAATATACTGGTTGAGATTAATCCCGTCCGCATTCTTCAATACGGGGTCAACCTCCGGGTAAGCGTACCACTTCAGCTTCGCATCGTGCTCCCCTTCGTCTGCGTCCAGCTCCACAAGAAGCACCGGAGCCGTTGCATGAATCAGCGCGCGAATCCTGACCTCCCCTTTGGTTGTCGGTATAACCGCTCTAAGCTCAGCATTCCATAAATCCAATCGGATTTCGCAGGGCTGATAAATCCAGCCCTCCAGCTCCAAAGCGAGCTCGCCAATGGGCACGCGCACCGGAAAATCCCGATTACCCGGGCGTGATGCGGTGATATCCGACCGTCCAAGCACAAAGCGCAGCACGTTCCGTTTATCCCGGTGTTCCTCGCTATATATCATCGCGCCCAGCATGCCGTTTCCAAGAAACGCCCCTTCATCCCAGCTGATCGGACGCGTCGACCATAACATGTCGTGCCTGGACATAAACACCGGCCAATCAATGGCTTCCTCCATGCGGCTATTCACGAACTCCCTCCTTTTGCAATGGAAAGTTGTTGTCTAGGTGCGCCTGCTTAAACTCCGATGGCGTCATCTGCGTATACTTTTTGAAAACGTCGCTAAAATATCGGCGCTCCGCATAACCAAGAGACTCTGCAATTTCCTGAATCGGCCGATCCTCCAAGAGCAGCCGCTTAGCCTCCTCGATCCGTATTTGGGTAACATAATGACTAAATGCCATCCCCGTCACTTTCTTGAATAAGCCGGCAAAATAGCTGGGGCTCAGGTGAACCGCCTTCGCGCAAGCACTAAGGCTGATGTCCCGATCCAAATTGGATTTTACATATTGAATGGCTTCCTGAATGATTTTCACGGCCGCGGAACGGCTTTGATTCTCGATGTGTTCACAGCCCAGCGTTACGATGTGATGCAGCACCCTTCTCATGTCCGCCAAGGATCTCTCGGAGCTCACCCTTCCTTCTCGAACGATCGAGCTCAAATCGGCCAATTCATTCAACGGTACCTTCTCTTGTATCGCCCTAAGCATCATATATGCCAGCTCATAATATAGGCTGATGAAATATTCCGGTTTGGGAAGCGGTGACCTGTCCTTAAACTCGTCGAGGATGTGATCGAGCGTCGTTATGGCTTGACTGACGTTACCGGATTGTATTGCGTACACCATCTCCTGTTCTGCACTTCGAATGCTGCGCGGCAAGGACATTTCCGTGTTAGCCACCTCTTCATAAGAGATCACCGCATTGCCGCCGGTATAAAAATGATACGACAGTGCATGCAAAGCTTGATCATACGATGCAAACAAGTCGTGGATATACGAGACGATTCTGCCAATTCCTATGGATACCGTTAAAGATGTATATACGCTCACATGGTGACAGCACGCCTCCGCTATTGCTGCCGCTGAATCTGATAACGGCGCATTCAACACCGCAACCAGACGGTTTGCCGAGTCCCGGAATACCAGCCCCCTAGTATATAAAGCGATGGTCTCTTCCGTAATATTTTTCAACGCGAACCTGGCAAGCTCGAGTTCGTTCATCGGCGAATTCCGATACTTTTCGTCAAAACCGTCGATTTCAAGAATCATAACGAGCAGATGCCTGGGCTCCAAATCAGGCTTAACATATTCCCACCGTTGCTTCGCTTCCTGCTCATTCACCTTATGATGCAGCAGCCATGCAAACAATTCCTGACGCAGAAACGGCATACTTTCTTGAACCCGCTGCTCCAAATCGGCGATATGATGCTCTTGGTTTCGCAGCGCCTCGATCTCTTCTTTGGCCTTTACAACAATCTCCTCAATATGGGCCAGCGAAAAGGGCTTGGTAATAAAGTTGAACGCTCCAAGCTGAACGGCTTGCTTCGCATATTCGAAATCGCTGAAACCCGTCATCAAGATGACCTTACTGCGAGGCAGCAATTCTTTGACGCGCCGGGTCAATTCCAAACCGTCGAGCTTCGGCATTCGAATGTCGGTCACGATGATATCCGGTTTGCTTGATGTGATCAGGTTCAATCCGTCTTCTCCATTTATGGCCGTTCCGCATACTGTGATCCCATGACGTTCCCAGCTGATATGCTTGGATATGCCGTCGACCACGCTCTGAATATCGTCAATGAAGCATATCGTTGTCGATATAACGCTCATCGTCCTTAAGTCAACTCCCTTCGGGAAGTGGTAAACGGGGGATGATGATCGAGACCCGAGTACATAGGTTAGGTTCGCTTTCCATATGCAAGCCAGCCGTGCTTCCATACTGAAGTTGTAATCGCAATCGAACATTATGCAGCGCATAACCCGATGAAGCAATGGCTGCCGGGTGTCGAAGCTCTGAATCGGCTGCGCTATTTTCACTAAATCCCAATCCGTTATCCTCCACGATGAAGGATAGGTGGGTATCATCCTGTTTTACTTGGATTCGAATAATTCCGCCTTCATTGCGATCATTAAAGCCATGCAGGATGGAGTTTTCAACCAGCGGCTGCAGCATGATTTTTAGGATCGGCTGCTGCATATCGACCAGGGGATCGACCTCGATGGAATAGGTAAACAGCGTTTCATAACATTTCTGCTGAATTTTTAAATACTCCTCAACGTGGAGTAACTCGTGCTCAATTGAAGTCATCTCCTTGCCTCGATTGAGGCCGAGCTGGAACAGCTGTGACAGGGACAGCACCATTTCCTGAACATCCTCCAATTGATTCAGCTGGCTTTTCCAATAAACCGTGTTTAGCGTGTTATATAGAAAGTGGGGATCAATTTGAGCCTGCAGGGCTTTCATCTCGGACTGACGTTTATCCGTCTCTGCCTGCTTCACGACGTCAAACATGTGATTAAGCTCTTCCAGCATCCGGTTAAAGCGATAACCGACCTGCGTGATCTCGTCATTGTATTCGCTTTCATAACGGACGTTAAGATCGTTCATCTCCACCCGTTTCATTAATGTTTGCAGATGGCTTAACGGTCTTACGAGCAACCGTGTCAGCATATTCGCAAAAGCAAAAGATACAAGCAAACAGCCCGTGATCACCCCGAGAATCGTCAATTTAATGCTATCCATCTGCTTCATCAATTCAGCTTTAGGCAGAAAGCTGAATAGCGTCCACTCCTTCACTCCACCCAGCCTAGTAAAGTTAACCAGGTATTCATCGCCTTGATCCGAATATTCGAAGCTTCCCTGCTCATCTGTTAAAGCAGCCATATACTTAGGATCCTGCTTCAACTTATCCGTTATGACGGAATCTTCGATTAAGACATCGCTCCCATCGGATGAGGCCAGGAGAAGGAAAGGCTTACGATTGGTGTCCTCCGAAACGATGAATGATCGAATCGAGTCGATTTTGACATTCGCTACAACATAACTATCATCGATGTAATGGGATGGGATGCCCTCCATTACAAAGGAAATGACCTTCTCCCTGCTGGCAAAGAAAAGATCCTCATGACCGGCCACCCATAACTTGCGCCGCTCGCTTTTGATATACGTATAGAGCGCCGAATCATAAAACGAATGGGAGAAGTTACGCTGCTGACTCGTCTGGTAATAGTCTCCCTCACGCGTTGCGATAAGAATGGAATCGATAAGAGGTTCAGTGAGCTTGGTCTGTACAAAAGTCGATTGCAGCCCGGACAGATGCGTATAGTAATTCTCCGAGTCCGAATAGCTGCTGTCCAACCCTAGCGCTCTTCGGTAAGCCGTGTTGACCATCATCGAGTAAACCGCTTGCGTGATATGATTCAGCTTCTCATCCAATACCTTGGAAGTTTTATCGATCGTATCCTGACTAAGCTGATAAGCGTTGTCCTTCACGACTTCTTCGGCGATGACGTAGCTAAGCGCGCCTGCGGTGGTGACTGCAAAAATAACGATTAGCATGAACGCGATCCAAATTCGGCGTCTGAACGATAGTCGGTAGAGCATAAATCAACATCCTCCGTCTCTATATTTCGTTGTGGCAGCAGTTGTTCTTTTTGAATAAGATCAATCATTTGCCATAAGACGATCCTGAGGATGCAGCGGATCAAACTCCGGGATGGCTTGCATATTCACTCTGCCGGCAGCCCGTTCCTGATCCAATGCGGCATTGTAACGCGCGTTCAAATCTTCAACCAATCGATCAAGATCTCCGCCGATCATGATGTACTTTACGAATTCGTCCTCCCACTCCATTCCTTTGGGTTTGAATCCTTGAGGCGACGCAGGCCATATCCCGTCATAATCGCCTGGAATAAAGCCGTCGAAGCCCTCGATGTCAGGCCTCTTGGCTTTCTTGGCTATCGATTCGACGGATAGAATGCCAAGTCCGGCTTCCTGGTACCCGATCAGGACTTCATCGCTGTACATATAGCTGAGAAACTTCCATGCTTCCTCCTTATGCTGCGATTGACTGCTTGATCGATAGCCATCTCGTCGCTCCGACTCCCTGATTGATCACTCCTTTATAGGTTCCGTCAATCGACGGGGGAAGTGCCGCTTCCCATTTGATCTTTGCCGGGAATTGAAATTTATAAATGCCGGGTTCCGAAGAATAGGACAGATACATCCCGATCTTACCGTCGGCAAACTGCGCCCGGAGCGGATCGATATCCAGGGATTCAGCTCCCGGCAGCGTGCTGCCATTCTCCATCATGGCCCGGAATGCGCCAATAATCGGTTTTAAGCCTGAAAAGTCATAGACACCTGTTGAAAAGTCATAACCATCGCCGCTGATACCGCTTATTTCAGCTATCGGAACGGCGGAGCGACCAAGGGCGCTGGCCGGAATTTTATAGGGCAGCGCAAACCCGTAAATGCCGTCTGCTTTTCCAATCTCGGTGATTCTCCTTGCAGCCTCCACTAACTCGTCAAGAGATTTCGGAGGAGAGTTGATGCCGGCCCGCGCAAACAGCTCAACATTATAAATAAGCCGTAAGGTGGATCCGCTGTTAGGAAGGCTGTATATCCACTGATCGAATACGTTATATCCTTCGATAAAGGCCTGCTTCCCGAACCTGCTTCTGATTACGGGCGTTATATACTCGTTCAATGGTTCCACATAGCCTTTACGGGTCATTTCAGCGAGATCGATCGGGGTGAAGATGTCGGGAGATTGTTCGCTGGCAAAAGACAAATCCAATGATTGGGCAAAATCATCCGCCATCACGGTCATCTCAACCTCAATGTTATCGGGATTCTCTTGGTTATAGCGATGAATCACCTCTTTGATATAGTTCGCATCATGCCGCCCCGTCGACCAGAATTTAAGCTTTGTCTTTGCACCTGTAACGGCCATTTTCGATGCTGCCGAGTGCGAAAATATGCCGTCCGTGCCCTGCCCGCTGCTGCTCTGCATGCAGCCTGTTACAGCCATGCTTAAGCAAGTCAATACAACCAGCGGTAATCTCCAAGTAATCATGCACACTCCCTCCCTGTGCTTGTATCGTAGCATAACCTATTTTATCGATATAGACAGGACGGTAAAAAAACTGTAAAGGGATGAAAATCGATTTATCTCCTAAATGCAAAGAGGCTTCCACCAAGCAATTGCTTGGTGGAAGCCCCCGGTCATGCTGAGATCCAATTAGAACTTATTCTCCCCGATGCTAGTTCCTATCGCTTGAATACCACATCGGCTGCAATCGGCAGGTGATCCGATGCTTCGGTTTGGATCACGCGTTGATTGGCATGCCGGACGTTAGGGGAAGTCAAAATATAATCGATCGTTGCCGACGGATTGATTACAGGGAACGTATAAGCATCGTCTATCCCCTCAAAGCTGTTTACGAACAAACCGCTGTCTAACAGTAATCGAAACTCTGAACTGTCCGGTTCCGCATTTAAATCCCCCAGGAGAAGCGCAGGTCCCTGAGAGCCAGAAGCAAGGTCAATGATTTCCTGAGCCTGTGCCATTCTGCTGGTGACATCCAGCCCGAGATGCGTGTTGTATACATCCACATGGATCCCCTTCAGATTAACGACGGCATGAAGAACGCCGCGCTGCTCCTTCCCGAAGCTGCTTAACCATGTATTCTCGGATCGGAGTATCGGATACTTGCTCACGATGGCGGTCCCATATTGACGGTTGTTCGTCTGTCCTTCCCCCGGTTCCAAATCAAGATTCGCGCCGTAAGCGTAATGATAGCCGAGCAAACCGGCCAATTCCTTCGCTTGGTCTCTAAAATCGCTTCGTTCCCCGTAATTCCGGTCCACTTCTTGAAGGCCGACAATTTCAGCGCCGGAATCGCGGATCACATCCGCAATTCTTTGCAGGCTCAGCTGACCATCGATTCCTACCCCATGATGGATATTGTAAGACATCACGGTGGTGCCTACTTCCTTGCCTTGTCCTTTTCCCTCTGCCATGACGCCCGTTGCAAACAGAGGAATGATGAACAAGCAAGCGATCAGCGATTTGAAGCTTTTTTTCATGAACGAATCTCCTTCCATTAGTCAGAATAATGTTGTAAGAACCAAATTGATTATATACGGGTTTTATTTTCGCCAGATCAAGCCACGAGCTGCTCCTTTAAAATGGTTAAAAAGAAACAGACTAGACACCCTTAATATGGTCCAGCCTGTGACCTGCGACTTACATTCGCATGGTTGATCGCAACTATTCAATGAGTCAAAACCGCCTGGGCGTCAATTAAAAATGCTATCCGGAACGTAATATACCTTCTGCGTATTCTGCTTATTGACCGGATCCGTAACGATCGTAAAATAAACGTTGCCGTTCTTGGTCTGGACTCCCTCGATTTCATGGTTACCTACATTCGTGATTTTCACGAGGGTTTTGAAAGTCCCGGTATTCGACATCATGGCAATCTGCGGAGTTTCGCCTTCGGCTCCGCCTGACGTATAGATTTTCGTTTGGCCGAGCATATCCGCCCCCTGGAAAGATCCATTCGGTCTGACGATGCCGCTGCCCGATTGCGTGAAGCTGCCAACCGCTGCGTTCACCGCGGCTGCGCTGTCCATCCGCACCTGTTCATTGCTGTCGAGCAGCTTATTGAGCGCAACCGTGTCATAAATGGACCAGGTCACGGTCCCTTCCTTCGTCTGAACGCGGAACACCGTATGCGTGCTGTTGCCGCCGCCATCAACCCGGTAGGTCTCGCCCAGCCTTGCCCCCGTTTTATTGGCGTAATTCATATAGGTAAAGCGATGCAGATCCGTATAATCGACCGTCTTGCCCGCCGAATATTGCAGTCTCGCTACCTGGAGCGACCAGTAATAATCGGTTGAAGGGTCTGCTTTGGAACTGAAATAGAAATAATTGACGCCATTGTACGTATACATATCCAGCGTTTGACAGTGTCCCGTATTGGTGACGGTCATTTTATCTACAAAAGTAGCGTCCTTGCCGTTAATGAGCAATCTTGAAAGATAGCAGGTTCCCTTGGAACGCTGCGTGACATACAGATATTTATCCGCGATGTAGGCTTTCTGAACAGCCACGTTGTGTTGAAGTCCCTTCAAATTGTAGGCAAGCGTTGCCGAAGCGTTGACGGTTTTCTCTGGGGTTGCCGCGAACGCGGGCAAACCGGACATACAAAAGATAAGCATTGCAAGGATAAAGGACGTGAGTAATTTAAATTGCCTTTTCTTAAGGCTCAGCCTTTGAAAGTCAAACATCAATCCACCTCCATGAAATGATAGAATTCCGTGAGTTCCTCGGCGCCCCCTTTCCTTGGTAGTGAATGCACACTTTGAGTTTACCATTTCCCCCAGGGATTTCCTGTGCTTATCATACTTAAAGTTACAGGAATGCATGGTCCTTTAGCCCTTTTTTTTCAAATGGAACGACCAAGAGATCAACAAGAAAAGGAGCATCCGCTTTAAGATTCGGCGAATGCTTCCCTTGTCTCAAGCAGTTTAGGAATGAAAAACAACGGATACAGCAAAAGGTACAGGTTAGGCACCCACCACATGAGATCGAAATCCGACTTGATGATCCAAAAAACGATCGCCTGCAGCCCGGAACAAAACGTCAGGGTAAGCGAAATTAAGGCGAGATTTTTCCATTTCGCATTTCTTCGTTTATGTAAGTACAGACTATACATCCCGGTAACGGATATGAATATGTCCAGCGGAAAGAACGACCAATTCCAAACAACCAACAGCTCATTGGTATAATCCTGATATAAATACTCATTAGGAATTAAGGCCAATGCGGTAATGACCCAATACATAATAAATCCGATATCCGTCACTAAAAACAAACCTTTTAATGTTTTGCTCAAGGCTTACCCTCTCTTCTTCTTCGTGGTCTATCGTTGGCTCAAGCTTCCCTCTTGATGATACCGGCCAAAAGAATCTCTCCCATATCGCGCAGGCCCTCCTGAAGAGTCATGCTGCTCCTGTTTGCCGCCGAGTCCTCCATTAACCGATAAAAGCCCCCTACATACAGATCAATGAATATTTTGGCGTTAAACGGCCGGAGCAAGCCTTGACGAATGCCTTCCTGAAATAATTCGGCGATGCTGCCCCATTGCTCATTTAGAAATTGGTCCAGACGGTTCCATTGGTCAGGATAATAACGCTGCAGCTCCGTGATGAGGTTTAGCTCGATAAACTTAAAATCGGCCGGGATCAGAATTAGACATCGTCTAAGTTTCTCCAATGTACTGAGGCTCGCATTATTCATGATTTCCTTCTCTTTATGCTGAAGCTCATCGATCGCCCCCGCGAGAATTTCGGCAATTAGCTCATCTTTGGACGGGAAAACGCCATACAGGGTTTTCGTGCTCATCCCCAGCTGTTTGGCCAGTTCACCCATCGTAAATCGCAATCCGCTTCTCCGGATTTCCTTGCTTGCCGCCTCGACGATTCGTTCTCTCAATGAAATTCACCTCCCCACCACGGAAAATATAGAAAGAATTCGATTTTCCTTGTTTTCCATACATAATATCCCGATTCCTTCCTTGTGTCAAACGAAAGGCTGATCACAACGAAAAGAGACAGCATGGAATGCTGTCTCCAAAATATCGATAGCTTAGACATGTAGGCAAACCCTTTGAAATACCTTGCGTTCAGGCTTTTACCTTCAACTCAACAACGCCGCTCTCCCAATCCGAGTGGCCGCCTACTACGATGCTGACTCGGCAAGGGACGACATCGTAATCCATGTTGCGGTTCCAGATAGCCAGTTCCTCGAAGCCGAGCTGGAACGTAACGGTGGTGCTGTCCCCGGGCTCCAGCATGACCTTCTTGAATCCCTTCAATTCTCGAAGTCGGCGTGTAATCCCTGATTGATCGGCTTGTATGTAAAGCTGTACGACTTCGTCCCCCTTCAGCTTACCGCTGTTCTTCACCTCCACGCACACCTCGACGCGACTTCCGGAGCGAAGATGGTCAAGCGTCACGTCATTCTGGGAGATGGCCGGCGATCCATATTCAAACGAGCTGTAACTCAAGCCGAATCCGAACGGATATAACGGTTTGGACGGCATATCGACATAGGGACGAGGACGCCCTGCGTTTTTCTGATTATAATAAACCGGCAATTGACCTACGGAGCGCGGAATCGAGACGGGCAGCTTTCCGCTCGGGTTCACTTGGCCAAACAGGATTTCTCCGATGGCACGGCCTCCTTCGCTGCCGGGATACCAAGCGCACAGCAAGGCATCGCTAAGCTCGGCCACCTCGCCGACGGCGAGCGGACGTCCCTGAATGAGCACGGTGATCACCGGTTTGCCGATCGCGTGAATTTCCCGAACCAGCTGCTCCTGTATCCCGCCTAAGCGAAGTTCGGCTAGATCGACTCCTTCCCCGCAGTCCATTTCCGTCGGATCCCCCTCCGCTACGATCGCTGCGCCGTTATTATCAAACGTGCCCCCGAATTGACGAGCACTGCTGCCGCCAAGCACGAGCACGACCGCGTCCGCGGAACGGGCCGCTTCGATTGCTTCAGGCAAGCCCTGGGTGGACATGCCTCGAACGCTGCACCCAGGGGCGAAGACAATGTCCGTGCCTTCGGGAGCGACCATCCGAATGCCTTGAAGCGCCGTGACTCCACTGCCCTCGCGCTGAACGCTAGTGTAGTCCCCGAGCTGGTTGTAGAGACGGTCCGCATTAGGACCGATGACCGCCAGCCGTTTGATACTTCCTTGATTCAATGGCAGTACGCTTTTGTCGTTTTTAAGAAGCACAACTGCTTCTCTTGCGACGGAAACATTCAACTCTCTGGCGGCTGCATTATTCACGGTCGAAGCAGCCAAGCTCTCCTCAACGTACGGCTGCTCGAACAGACCCAATCGGAATTTCAGGCCAAGCACTCGTGCAACCGCGCGGTCGATGCTCTCCATATCGGCCTTCCCTTGTTTCACCGCTTGTTCAAGCGTCGTGAACGACTTGTCCCATAGGCTTAGATCGACCCCGGATGAGAGTGCAAGCGCCGCTGCCGACTCATAGTCTCCCGTAATGGACACCAAACGGTCGATGGCCGTTCCATCCGCCATGACAATCCCATCAAATCCCCATTCATCTCTCAGAATGCCGGTTAACAGCTTATCATTGGCATGGCATGGAATGCCGTCGAGTTCATTATAGGCCGCCATAACGCCAGCCGCTCCTGCCTTGATCCCCGCCTCTGCGGCAGGCAGGTGAATTTCCCGCAGCTCCCGCTCGCCTGCGGGAACCGGGCCTGCGTTCCGTCCGCCCTGCCCTGCTCCTTGTGCGCATAGATGCTTGAGCACGGCAGCTGCCTTATCGTGACTCTTCCATTCTTCCGGGTTTCTTCCCTGCATGCCAAACACAACCGCCTCTGTCATTCGCGCAGCCAGGTAAGGATCTTCTCCGTAACATTCCTCGGAGCGTCCCCACCGCGGATCCTGCAGGATGTCCAGTACCGAGACCAAACCTAAATGCGCGCCTCGGCTGCGGATCTCGGAGGCCACATGGGAATAGGCGCTTTCAATTAATTCGGGATTCCAGGTGGAACCGATGGCCGTATTGACGGGCAGAAGCGTTCCGTCAAGCGCTTGATGGCCGTGGGGACATTCCTCCGAGAGCAGGACGGGAATGCCGAGCCGGCTGTGTTCGATCACGTAACGCTGGATGGCATTCGCTACCTTCGCGTTGTCCTGCGTAGGAATCCCGTTCTCATAGGTCACCCCGGACCAAGGGTCCGCCCGGAACAGACCGTACAGCGCCCCCATGCCGGCCCCCCACTCCACATGCTCCTTGAATAAGTCGGTCAGTTCAAACTCCGTTTTGCTCCCTTCGCTTCGCCGATATGCCATCCAGCCGTACAAGTGCTGGTTCAGCTGCCCGACCTTCTCCCGCAGCGTCATTCTGGACAACAAATCCTCTACGCGCTCGTCTACGGGGAGCGCAGCATTCCGATATTTCTCCATATTCCCCATACTCCTTCCATCCTGGTCGTCATGCTTCTGATCATTCTTTGATATTCAAGACCCGATATTTCTTGGGCGTCATGCCCGTGTACAGTTTGAAGACGGATACAAAATACTTGTATTCTTTGTAGCCGACGCGGTCGGCAATCTCAAACACCTTGTCCTGCGTCGTCAGCAGCAGCTTTCTCGCCTCGTTGATGCGCAATTCGTTCATGTATTCGCTGAAGCTTTTTTCCCGTGCTTTGTTTAAAAATATTGCTGAAGTAGCTGGGCGTAATCTTTAAATACGCTGCCACTTCCGACGCTTTCAGGTCGCTCAGATAATGATCCGCCATATACTTCTTGGCCTTCTCAATGATCCAGAACGATCTGTCGATGCCGATCCTGTCGATCAGCTGCAGCAGATCAAACACTTCCGTGGATATCGCCAGACGAATCGCGTCGGGATGATTGAACACCTCCAGGTCGATCGTTCTCTCCAGGCCATGCTCCAGTTGGGTCAGACCGCTTTGACGAAGTCGCTGCCGCAGCATGATGGACAGTTCATCACATACGTTCACCATATCCGTCAACAGGTACCGCTGATCCCGGAAAAATCGGAACATGCCGTCGATTAGCTCTTCCAGCATATCGGCATCCTGCTTGAATAATGCCACGGACAGTTTCGAGACCATATCGGCACTGTCGAAATCGTGCTTGGCCCGGCCGTTATCCACCTCGGTCTTATATTCGCGATCCAGCAATGGGCGCTGTTCCAAGGCATAATAAGGCAGTAACGCTCGCACCTCCGAGCATACGGCTGCCGTTTGGTCCAGGGAAGCGTAAGCATCCGATACCGCGCCATACAAACGATGCTCTTCCGGCCAGGCATCCAGCATCGCCTGCAGAATTTCATCCCACTGCCGCTTCGGGCGCGGCTGATCCGTCATCAGCAGGGTCAACAGCAGATTTTTATGCACAAACACGGATACTTGACGAATTCCGCTGGTTTCGAGGCTTTCACGAACCGTTCGGATCCATACATGCTGCAGCATCGTTAAATCCTGTTCCGATACGGAAGCTGCAAGGTTCGAAAACTTCTCCAGCTGCGTAGCCATGAGTTTATATTCGGCACCGTTTACTAAATCGCCGGGCACCGCCTTGGCCAATGAAGTTTCATAATGCGCTGCCATTTCGGAAAGCCACAGCTCGGCATTCTTCGATGATCCGTCGACACGGGTATCTTGGTTGCGTATGTCTTCTACGATTCCGGTCACGGCGGCCACCAATTCGTCAATATCGACGGGCTTCAGCAAGTAATCGGTTACATCAAGCTTGATGGCTTGGCGAGCATACTCGAATTCCTCATAACCGCTGATCATGATGACCCGAACCTGAGGGTGACGGAGCTTCAGCTCCTTAGCAAGCTGAAGCCCGTCCATTCCCTCCATTCGGATGTCCGTCAGAACCAGATCAATCTCGTGTTCCTGCACCAGCTGCAATGCTTCATTGCCGTCATAAGCCTCGGCGACGACCTCGACTCCATAATCCGCCCAGTCAATGGTATAGTGCAAGCCCTGACAGATTACCGGTTCATCGTCAACGATCAGCATTTTTACTGTCTTCACGTGTTGCATCGTACGATTCACCACCGTAGGTTTCAGAATATGGAAGCTTGAGGCGAATCAAGGTTCCTTGCGATGAAGCCTCAATCACTTCCAGTCCGTAGCGTTCTCCGAAAAATAGGTATAAACGTTCATGGATATTGCTGAGCGCACCTCGTGTGCGGCCGGCTTGGACTCCGTTTCGCAGGGATTCCCTGACTTCCTCCAAAGTAGAATCGTCCATTCCCCGGCCATTATCCTGCACGTCGATCCAAATCTCATCCTCCCGCTTATACGCGATGACCGTTATCCTGGCAACCGGCTCGCGCCGATCAAGGCCATGCTTGAGAAAATTCTCGACCAAAGGCTGAATGGTAGCCTTCAAGGTAAGCGAATTCGCCAGATCATATTCCATGTATAGCGCATATTTCAGTTTACTCCCCAGCCGTCTCTGCTGCAAATACAAATAGGAGCGTACGAATTCCATTTCCTTAGCAAGGCTGGTCTCGTAATGGCCATTGTTCAGACTGGAACGCAGGAATCGGGACAAAATTTCGATGAGCTGGCTGGACTCGACGGCCTTCTCCAGCCTGGCGGTCCAGCGGATCATATCCAGCGTATTATAGAGAAAATGAGGGTCCATCTGTTCCTGCAGCAGGCGCAGCTCGGATTCGCGCTCCCTCAGTTCCAGCTTGTATTTATGCTCGATCAGCTCCTGAATCGTGGAGACCATATCGTTAAACCTGCGGTTCAGCTCGGAAATCTCATCCTTGGAACGAATGGGTACCCGAGCATTGAAATCGCCGAGCTTTACGCGATTGGTCTCAATCTTCAGGCGCAGGATCGGCCTGATAATCGTATAGTGGAATCCGATCAAGGCCGATAAACCCAACAGGAGAATCCCGATGAGAATGACCTGCATCAAGATGGATACGCCGCGTACATCCTGATCCAGCGCAGCCTTGGGTACCATGGAAACGATCGTCCAATCGGTATTTTCCATCCGTTGATGAAAGGTCAAATACGCTTCCCCGTCGTGTCGGTATGTGGAAGAGCCCATCGTCCCGGCGGTTATGATATCCGTAATCGCTTTCCCATCGCCGATATCTAAGGATAGCAATTCTTTGGAGGGCAGTACGATTTGTCCTTCGGCATCCACAATGAACACCATGCCTTCGTCCCGCGTCAACCCCCGCTGCAGCTGTTTAAGAATACTGGCTTCGTCCATGCGGATGACGAGCCTAGCCAGGGGCAGCGTGATCTCGTCATAGGAGTTCAGAACCCGGAACAATGAGACGAGGTTTACTTCACCATACCAGCCGCTGGTGGAAGGATAACCGTTGCTCCACACGATTCCGCCTTTATGCTCGTCCGCCAGCCGGTACCAAGACTCTTCGTTGCCGTGAATCGGCTCGCCCATCTCAATGGAATTGCCGTTAAACCCGGTGATCGAAATCGATTTGATATAGTTTTTGGACATGAGCTGAAACGTCAGGAATCCTTCGAGATTCTGCTTCAGCTGCTCCGCCCTCCCGCGCTCTGGCGGTGGGTCAAGGCGCAGGTATTGGCGCATGTCATTGCTCAATATCAAATAATCGGCTATATCCTCGATCATGGCCGTTTGTTCTTCCAGCTGGTTAGTTACGATCTCCAGACTGCGCTGGCTTGATTGGATAAATTGGCCGCGCAGCACTTCGTTCAGCTTGTCTTGGGCGAGGACGCCGACCCCCAGCGTAGGCAGAATGACAAAAAAGAGGAAAATGACCAGAGCCTTCTGTTTCAGACCATAATTCCCGATCCAGCCCAAACTGCTGCGCATGTCCATTCCCTCTTTCGATGTCTTCATGATGTTGAGCTGAAACCGGATTAACCTTTAACTGCGCCTGCCGTCATGCCGTTAACGAGCTGCTTTTGCAGGAGCAGGTAAAATATAATGATCGGTATAAGCGCGATCGTCAACGCAGCCATTTGCAGCGTAAGGCTGGCCGTCTCAATGCCGACAAAATTGGCAAGGCCAAGCGGTAATGTTTTCAGCGACGATGAACTGATCAAGACGAGTGCGAACAAATACTCGTTCCAATTATAGATAAAGTTCAAGATCACGACGGTTGAAATCGCCGGACGCGTGATCGGTAATATGATCGACCAGAAAATCTTGAATACGCCCGCGCCGTCCATGACGCCCGACTCCTCCAAATCCTTCGGAAACCCTCTCATGAAACCTTCCAGGATAAAGATCGTCAAAGACAAATGGAACGCCGTGTAAGGAAGAATCAGCGATAAGTGGGTATCCAGCAAATGCAGATTCCGCATGATCAAGAAAATCGGAATCAAGGTCGCATGAATCGGAACGACCATGCCCAGCAGAAATATCGCGTAAGTTGCACCGCGCAGCTTAAAATTGAACCTTGCCAAGAAGTACGCCGCAAGCGATCCGAGAAGGACCGTCACGACCAACGATACGACCGTTACGATGATGCTGTTAAGGAAGTAGGTATCCATATTCGCCACTTCCCATGCCTTCGCGTAATTGGAGAACTGCAGCTCGGTCGGTATGGAGAACGGGTTCGCCGCATATTCCTGCTCGGTTTTGAACGAATCTACGATCATCCAAAAGAAAGGGATTATATTAATAATAGCGAATATCCCCAAAAAAGTGTATGCCGATAAATGGAACCATTTCGTTTGTCTGTACATCTCCTCCCTCTCCCTTCTATTCCTTTTCTCTCGCCAATCGATTTACGATCGTGATGACGATAAGGCTAAACAGCAGAATCAATACGGATACCGCGCTGCCGTAGCCGAATCTCATATTCATAAACGAGTTGTTGTACATATAGACGGTCATAACCTCCGTCGCATGTGCCGGTCCGCCGCCCGTCATGATCTGGATCAGATCGAACACGCGGAACGAATTGCTGATGCTGTAGACTACGGAGACGAGCAATGTTCCTCGGATCATCGGGATCGTAATCCGCATGATTCGGCTTAGTCCGGTCGCCCCGTCCAGGGCAGCCGCCTCATTGACTTCATCGGGGATATTCTGCAACGCGGCCAATAGAATGATCATATATAAGCCGCAGTTTTGCCATATATAAGCGATGCTGATGGAAATCATGGACCAGAACGGATCGCCCAGCCAATTTTGCTGCCAGCTCTCAAGACCCACAGCGCTAAGCAGGTTATTCAGCATTCCGTATTCCGTGTTGTACACCATGCCCCAGATAAGGGATACCATAACCGATGAAATGACGACCGGCAGGAATCCGATGGTCCGGAAGAAACTGGAGCCCTTAAGCCCGCGATTCAGCAGCAGGGCCAGCAGCAGGCCAAGCGGGATCTGACCCGCTATTCCGGTAAACATGATAATGATGTTGTTCTTAACGGACAGCCAAAAAATATCGTCCTTGAAAATATCCACGAAATTGTCCAGCCCGATAAAACGCATGGGCGTGATTCCGTCCCAGTTCATTAATGAATAATATATCGATAAGCCGATGGGAAATATGGCAATACATATATAGATAATGAGTGCCGGCGCCAAGCCCAAGAATATAGCCCATTTCGTATGCTTAAGCGTATGCATTGGCGTAACTCCTTTCTTTCTGCCTTTAATAAGAAAAACCCGCTGCCGGGTTTTTCTTTGTGCCATCATGATCTTGACTTAAGGAAGGAAATTCGCAACTTACTTCATGCTGTCGAAAGCTTCCTGAACCTCTTGGGCGAGCTCCTCCGGCGTCCCTCTGCCGATGGTCAGAGCCTGCAATCCGTTCTGCATGACGTCGGTAACTTGCGTCGGAATGACGCTGTCGAACACCGGTGCCGTTCCCTTGTTGGTCAACTCCAGCATCTCCTTGAGATACGGGCTCGCATCTTCAGGAATTTCAACGTTGGCCGGTACAACAACGCCTTTACTGATCAGATCTTTGTACAGGTCCTCATTGACAAAAAACTTAATGAATTCCTCGGCAGCCGCTTTCTTTTCATCGCTCAATCCTTTTTTAATGGAGATGCCGTACTGAACGACGCCCGCGCTTTTCACCGGATCGCCGGATCCGCCAGGGACGCTCGGGAAGAGCGCAATGCCGAATTTGTCCCCTTCCTCGTTGTTGATGCGGATTCTTCCGTCAACGGTAGAAGAAGAGATATGCATCGCTGCCTTGCCTTGAATGAAGTAGTCCTGCCCTTGGACGGAATCCATGTTGTTCGCATCCGTATTGAATGCTCCCAGCTTGGACAGTTCGTCGATGACGGCAATCGCTTTTACGTATTCGGGATCGGTAAATTTGGCTTCCTTGTTCAGAATTTTCTGCAAGAAGTCACTGCCTACGTAACGGTCCCCGATAATCGACAAGAAGGACGATTGAAGCGGCCATTTCTCTTTGTTGCCCAAGGAGATCGGCGTAATGCCGGCTTCCTTCAGCTTTTTCACCGCATCGATGAATTCGTCGTAGGTAGCCGGAAATTGGTCATAACCGACACCGGCGAACATCTCTTTATTGTAATAAATAATGTCCACGAAGGTTTGTTTGGTCGGCACGGCGAATTGATTGCCGTTCTGGTTAAATCCGGCCAATGCGTCCTCCGGCAAAATATTCTTCCAGTTATCCATCAGGTCATCCAGCGGCATCAGCAGATCCCCGGCTACCAGAGGAGCCAGGTCGGCACCAGGCCATACGACATTGATATCCGACAGGTTGTTGGCGGCAGCCAACGTGCGCAGCTTCGTTTTATACTCCGTAGCCGCTACCCCGTCCTGCTTGATGATAATGTCGGGATGCTGTTTTTCGAACTCCGCGATCCGCTCTTTGTACACCTCGTTATCCACGTTCGGCGATGTCCATGGATGCATGATGTTCAAGGTAACCTTTTCCGGTTCGGCAGCGTCTTTCTCTCCGGAGCCGCAAGCGACGGTTGACATGAGCAGCAGCGCAGCTGTTCCGGTGAGCAGCATCGTTCTAAGCTTCTTAGACGTTTTCATTTGTTATACCCCTCTCTTTATATGTTACAAATCATGTTCTTATATTTAACAATATAAGATATATTAATTATACAATCGGGTTTGTGATCCCAATATCCGCTAAAAAAACGATTTCATCTAATTTTTTTAAGTCATTTAGGACAAAACGGAATTTTTATTCATCATATTTCTTTAGATAGCGTTAATTTTCATTACATAAAATTCACGTTTTTCCATTTTAATGGTATCGCTTACATCTTAGGTTCTACAGAAAGCGTGGCAGTGAAACCAAGTCATTTGCCACGCCCTGAAGCGTCTTTATTGCGGTTCGTTCAAAATATAATCCACCAAATCATCTAATGGTACCGTCGCAAGGGCAATTGCCGTATCGGTTACGCCGTAATAGATATAGAGGAGACCGTCCTTGACCACATTGCCTGTCGGGAAAATGACGTTCGGGATCTGATAGCCGAATTTTTCATAATACGTCTCCGGCTCCATAATGAACCGGCGGGTTCTGGCAATGATTTTCTCGGGATTCTCCAGATCCAGCAGCAAAGCCCCCACGCGATACACCGTATCTTGGTCTACGCCGTGGTAGAGCACCAGCCAGCCTTTGTCCGTCCGCACCGGAGGCGTCGAGCCGCCGATTTTTTTAAACTCCCAATCGTTGTTCTCGGCTTTTGCCAACAGCTTCGGCTCGTCCCAATGCACCAAGTCTTCGGAGTAGCTGATCCACATGGCCGCTTTTTCGGTTCCGTATTCCTCCCCTACGTATTCTTCCGGTCTGCGAAGCAGCACATACTTGCCGTTGATTTTCTCCGGGAACAGAATGTTGTCGCGATCATTGATATCAAGCGGCGTTGTATCGCACAGGTACTCCCAATGAATGAGATCCTTCGACGTCAGGATCCCGGAACGCGTCAGCCAATGGCCTTCCTCTTCGCCCCAGCCGTCCGGATATTCGGGAATCGAGCGTTCGGGGATGCCCGCTCCCGTCGGATAATAGTTCATGGCGCACGGGCGCAAAGCATAGTTCAAATAAAAGGTGTCGTCGATCTTGACGATTCGCGGGTCCTGGATGCTGCCATAGGGGAATCCAAGCTGGTCCGGCGTTACCACCGGTTCGTCCAGCACATGGGTGAAATGCACGCCGTCCGTGCTTTCCAGCAAACCCAGGTAGTTCTTGCAGGGAGTCAGGGATCCTGCCGTCCGTTCAATCATATAGAATTTTCCGTTATCGATAATGACGGCCGGATTGAATACCGTCACCTTTCTCCAATCGTAGAGTCCAGGCACTACTATCGGATTTTCCGCATGCCGGGTGATTTTCATGGATAAGCCTCCTCGTGATTGCTATGTAAGTGTTATCAAGCTGCTTTCTTTAACTCATTATAAGAGGCTTGGTCCCTTCATAATATCCTGTAAACTTTCAATATTATCCGAAATATTGTTATCTGTGATGCTTGGCAGCATAAAAAAACCAACCCGGTATACCGGGTTGGTCTTCGTCATGGAAGGGATTAACTATGCACCAGTGCTTTTAAGCTTAAACCTAGCGTTTCTGAAGTCGTATCTTGAATTTCTTCGAAGAGGGCCGGATTCTTCGAAAGCGACATCCCGTAAGAAGGAATCATTTCCTTGATTTTCGGTTCCCATTCCTTCATCTGCTCCGGGAAGCATTTCTGCAATACCTCAAGCATCACGTGAACGGCCGTCGAAGCGCCGGGCGAAGCACCGAGCAGGGCTGCGACCGAACCATCCGCGGCACTAACCACTTCGGTCCCGAACTGCAGCGTGCCCTTTCCGTTAGCCGTATCCTTAATGACTTGAACGCGTTGGCCCGCCACGACGATTTCCCAATCCTCGCTCTTCGCGTTCGGGATGAATTCGCGCAGCTCTTCCATACGCTTCTCATTCGATAGCACCACCTGCTGGATCAGGTATCGGGTCAACGCCATTTCTTTAACCCCTGCCGCCAGCATCGTAAAGACGTTATTCGGTTTGACGGAACCGATCAAATCGAAATTCGAACCCGTTTTTAGGAACTTCGGCGAGAAGCCGGCAAACGGACCGAAGAGCAGTGCTTTTTGGTTATCGATGTATCTTGTGTCCAGATGGGGCACCGACATCGGAGGTGCGCCGACCTTGGCTTTTCCGTATACCTTGGCATGATGCTGTGCAACGACTTCTTGATTCTTGCAGACCATGAACAGTCCGCTTACCGGGAACCCTCCGATATGCTTGGATTCAGGGATGCCGGTTTTTTGCAATAAATGCAGGCTGCCGCCTCCGCCGCCGATAAAAACGAACTTGGCCGTATGGAACTCGGTTCTGCCGTTATCGATATCCGACACTTTTACTTTCCATGAGCCATCGGGAGTACGCTTGATATCCTTCACGCTGTGCTTGTAGTTGACCTCCACGTCTTTGTTCTTCAGATGCTCAAACAGCATGCGCGTTAAAGCGCCAAAGTTAATGTCCGTCCCGGAATCGATTTTGGTTGCCGCTAACGGTTCGTTTGATGTGCGCCCTTCCATAATAAGCGGAATCCATTCCTTCAGCTGCTCGGGATCCTCGGAGTATTCCATCCCTTGAAAGAGAGGATGATTTGACAGCGCTTCAAAACGTTTTTTCAAAAAAGCCACGTCTTTTTCGCCTTGAACCAAGCTCATATGAGGTATAGGCATGATAAAGTCCTGCGGATTGCGAATCAGATTGCTGCTTACCAGATAAGACCAGAACTGCCTTGAAACCTGAAACTGCTCGTTGATGTTGATCGCTTTGCTGATGTCTATAGATCCGTCAGGTTTTTCGGACGTATAGTTAAGCTCGCATAGTGCGGAATGTCCGGTCCCCGCATTATTCCATTCATTGGAGCTTTCTTCCCCCGCGCTTGCGAGTTTCTCGAACACTTTGATCTCCCATTCGGGCACTAGCTCCTTCAATAAGGCTCCCAATGTCGCGCTCATGACGCCGGCACCAATCAAAATTACGTCTGTTTTTTTGTCCATGTTGCTCATTATACCCTTCCTTATCCCATATATTTGAAAAAAGAGTAGGCGTCCCTGCTAAAAATGTCGATAAAAAGCAAGGCGTCTTCTGAAAACACACCTTTTTATGTGTCAATAATCACCATATTATAGTCTATTATAAATATTGATAGATTAAAATATCTACTATTATCTAATCATTATAAACGATTTCAAGTAGTTAACAAAGTGAGAAGATCCTCCACCATATCCGACACCTGATAATCCGGCTAACGTCATACCAAAAAAAGCCGCGAGGATCGCGACTTTATGCGGGTTTCGACATGGTTTTCCCGTGTTGCGGCTACTTCCCGCTGCCGAGCAGCAGATTCGTCTGAATCTCCAATTGCTTTTCAAGCGAGATCAGGTCGCCTGCGGAGAACTGGTTGATATCCAGCGTGTAAATGCGGTTGTTTTTGTAAGCCGGAAGGGATTTCCACAGCGCACTCTCCAATATCTCGTTGGCTCGATCCCCACCCCCGTCCGCATCGTAGACGGTCACAAACATGTAATCTGCGGCCATGTCCGGCAGCGATTCCAGCGAAATATCCAAGCCTGCGCCTCCGTTTACGACCTGCCCTTTCACGGCTTCAGGCGGCTGATAGCCAAGACCGGAATAGAGATTACGGGTTCCGCGGCCAAAGCTTTCTCCCACAACCCAGAAGTTTTTCGCCCAAATCTCATAAACGCCAACGGTCTCTCCTTCCTTGACCACGCCGTTCAGCTTGGTTTTGGCCTCCGCCAGCTTCTCCTCGTAATGCCGGATTGCCTCCTCGGCTTCCTCCGATTTCCCGAGAAAATCGCCGAATTCCCGCAGCTCTGCATACAAATCCTTAGCTCCCCATGGAATGACAATCGTCGGTGCGATTTTGGCGAATTGTTCATAATTCTTGTCTGAAGGCCGAATGATAAGGTCGGGATCAAGGGACACGATTTTCTCAAGCGCCGCTTGATCATCGCCGATATCCTCGATTCCGTCCGTCAGGTCCTGCAAAAAATATTGATTCAAGCTGGCCGTACCTGCCCCGACCGGCTTAACGCCCAAGGTCAACAGATGGCCCAGATATTGCGTCGCAACGATTCGCTTCGGTTCCTTCGGAATCTCGATCTCTCCCATGACCGTTTCGAATTTGCGCGTTGCTGCTGGTTGTTGGCCCGCTTGGTCCACCACCTTCTCGCTTTGCTGCCCCGAGTCCCCACATGCTACCAAAACGATGACCAGACTTCCGATCAGAGCCAGTTTCAATTCTTTAAGCCACTGCATCCATTAAACCCTCCACCTATTGATAATGATTATCATTATTATAATAATAGGGGGAAGGCTCGTCTATTGCGCTCCGTTTGCGGTTGTATGGACATTTGTAAGAAGTTCGGTTTGGATGCTCAATTGCTGCTCCAACGCTAACGGGTCATTATGCTTAAACAGCTCCAGATCTAGTAAGAACACGTTGCCGTTGCGAACGGCGGGAAGGCTCCTCCATTCCTTGCTGTTCATAACCCGTTTCGCATATGCTGCACCTCCACCCGCTTCCCACACGGTTACGAATATATAATCCGCCGCATGCGCGGCAAGCATATCCGGTGTTAATTCCAAGCCGATTCCTTCTCCCAGGACGTAATCAGTCAGCGGCTCCGGCGGCCGAAAGGAAAAGGTCCGGTACAAATTGCGAAGGCCTCTGCCATAGGCGATATTGACCGCCCATAACCGGTCCTGCCAAAACTCCAGTACAACTGCCGTCGCGTTATTAGTACGGATTCTGTCAGCGACTAACGAGGCTGCAGCTTCCTCTTTCGCACGAAACGCAGAAATCCAGTTATTCGCCTCTCTCTCGCGATTCAGCGCTCTGCCTAACCGAAGCAGCTCGTCCAAAGGGTCTTCCTGCCCCCAAGGAAGCGAGATGGTTGCAGCAAGCTGGGACAAAGGCTCGCTGTTGGGTCCGGACGTAACGATCAGATCAGGCTGCACGGACGCAATCGCATGGTGCGATTTGGCATCTCCGATATCCACTACATGCTTAAGCATTCCCCTGTAGGGGCGGGCGCGCAGCAGATTCGATGACGTTCCCACGGGCATAAGTCCGAGCGCCAGCAGGTGGCCCAGGTATTGCAGCGCTACAATGCGCTTTGGCCGCAGCATATAATCGCGTGGAGAGTGACCGAAATGCTGCTTGAATTTCCGACTTAAATACATACCGTCTTGGTAACCGACCTCCCGTGCGATGCGGTCGAGATTGCGATCGTCGCCGTCAAGCAATGCCTCTCTGGCTTTCTCTAGTCGCAGCCGCGTCAAATACTCCGTGAAACCGGAGCCCGTTGCTTTTTTGAACGATACGGAAAAGTGCTCCGGCGTAAATCCCGCTCTCTTTGCCATGTCGTTGCGCGTCAAGGCTATGTGATAGTGCTTCTCCATATAATCCACCGTAAGTCTCATACGCTCAAGCCAATCCTCTTCCCGATTCTTATCGTCCGTTGATCGTAGCAGCACACTCAATAACTGTTTGAATACCGCGTCGATGCATAGACGAGCTGCAAGACCCCCGACTTCTCCTTGATCTTGCATTCGTTGGCTTAGTTCTTGAATCAGTACAAGAGCTTCGTGCGTTGCGGCGAAGGGAAGTTTGCCGGTGTCCATCAGCGCAGACAAATTCTTGATGTAGACTTTGTTGCACCCAGTGCTCTCCTCGAGATCCCATACTTCATACCGCAATTCGTAAACCTCCAGCGGGGCCGGCGAGGACGTCGTCCGGCGAACATCGGCAATCGAACCCGGCGGACAATAACAGACAGCCTTCGCCTTCAGTCGGTGCTTTCCTCCGTTCAAATATAAGTCGCCGGAGCCTTTATGGATCAGGTATAGGGTATGCGTCTCCATGAAACCCCCGACTGGCTCTTCGGCGTGACCTTGCTTTATGTACCGTACTCCCAACAGCGAATATTGCGTTTCCTCCATGCTAGCGGCGCTCCTTCTGACTTTCTCCTGTTTTAACCTATTATAATCTTGTTGATAATCATTCTCAATAAGATGGGGTAAATGACGCTTGTTGAATTCTTTCCAAACTTAATGAATCTGATGATAACACAAAATAAAGCGCCATATCCATAAGGACTTGGCGCTTTAATTGTTTAGTGAGGAGCCATTTTACCTGGCATTTGCGACTGGATCGGAGCCGTGGCGTAGCTATTCTGCATGTACTGCATATCTTGCTGAGGCAGCTGCGGCACTTGATAGTAGCCGTGCTTGTTTTGATACAGCGAAATTTCATACGCCATTTCGATGCAATTGGGAAGGGAATCCGCTAGAACGCGGCGCACAACCGGATTCGTGGATTCCATCGCTGCATTCGTTTTCATGGTAGCGCCGGATTTCACGGCGTTCAGCATGCTGAGCGCGACGGTTTCATCATTGATCTCGGCAGTGGACTGCATCGGTTTTTTCGGTTGTCCCGGTTTCATGCCGTAGATGAAGTCGTTCCCCTGCTTCATTTTATAGCTTTGCGTCGACTTGGATGGATCTTGTCCTGTTTTGAAGCATTCTAAGGTGATATTATATTCATCCGCCATAAATTGCTTTTGACGCTGCAAGATATCCCGAAGCTCCGGATCCTGCACATGTCCGCTCAGCATGGTATACGTGTTCATCGTGTTGATGGCTCCTGCCAGTACCTCGTGGACATCGAACATTTCATGACCGCCATGGTTCAATTGCGGTGGAATCATGCCGGTTTCCATGTTCTGATGATTTTGCTGTTGTTCGAATTGCATTCATGTACCTCCTATGGTTTTTCGATTTTTAAATGCAGCTATGAATCCACGATGGGGCGCTGCGGACGGATTGCATTTGCAGTCCAGGTTTATTGTTCATTACATGAATCAAAAGTATTCAGGCAGTCGACTTATTTCTGATCCATATCGTCAACAGCAGCATGAACGGCAGGGCAACCTGGAAAACCGGGGTTACATAAGTCACGACAATCTTCACGCCTAGCCATATGACGCCGGACCCAAAGCATATTCTCAGATTCGATTACAGTTCTGTGGGGACTACTTTGTCCTATCCAAATATATCGAACCGATCGATGCCTACCTCGTTACATATAGGCGAATGAGTGATTTTCTGAAGCCTCTGAACCGGAATCGGCGGGTTTTCTTCGCCAGCATCGTGATCATCCTGATCATCGAATTGGTCGTGATCAGCACCTTTTACCGTAATTTCTATAGCAGGCAGCGAATAGAGCAATCCTTCAGAACGGACGGTTAGGGATCCGTTTACATGTATATGATGGAGTGTCCTTAGGCGCTTGTCTTATTTAGCCATTATCCATGCTGCCTTCATCGGGAAGCAGTTTCTTTAACACAAAATTCCTTACCTCAAATAATAAATCGACCGTTTCTCCCTAGCGGGAAACGGTCGACTCCCCAGATGCTTTTCGGTGTTGCCGATATTATGACTTATGCCGAAGGATCGGTCTTCCCTTCGTCTTCAATCGCTACGATTTCACACAAGGTTCGCAGCCCCGTCGTATAACCCAATCGCCCTTGCGAATGATCCCAATAGTAGTAATCCCCGTGCATCCATATCAAATCATACGCTTCGCCCAGAGCTGCATGGCGGACAACGAAAGGTCGAACGTTGTTATGAGTCGAGTTTTCGGTGACTTGGTTTATTTCGGCGATCGTCCCGTCATGCGCAATGACGCATTGATGAATTTCGAAAACCTCACCGTATGTACCCTTTACAGGGATTGACATGTACACGGTGGAAGGGTTGTTATGATCCAGCGTCATGCCCCCGGAATAGCATAATTCTCTTTGATCATTTTGGTGGAACCATCGTCCGCCATCCGCCAACGGTGTAATCCGCCAATCGGAGCCGGACCACTTAGCGTAACAATAATGGTGGCGATCCTTATCCCCATTGATCCTAACAAACAAGATCACCGGGTATCCCTCTTTATCGACGGCTATATCCCAGTTCCAGTTGCGTATGCCCGGCTGGCGATCGACCAAGTGGGCCGGATCGGTTTCTTTGTTATCCAGCTTCAGCGGCCCGCGGTTCAGATCTGCGAGCTGATGTCCATCAGCGCCATGCAGCGTCAGGGTATTCACGTCCAAATACGAATAGTACAATGAATTCGGAATCATATTGTCCGGATGTGTATAGGTATACGACATCATAATTTTGTCTTTGCCGTTCGTTTCGTACTTGGCATACGGCCTTTTTCCGGTTTCTTGTTCAGAACCCCTGGAATCCACGATCTGTTTCGGTTCCATGTCGCAAGTGACGTCGCCATTCGGATCCGGCAGCGTGTACCTAGCGACGGTCGGGTGCCAATTCATGCCCCGCCACAGCAGATAGAAATAACCGGGCTGATCCGTCATCACGAAGGGAGAAGGATAGGTGGTGTTCCCATATCCCGTGGTAGCGATGATTTTTTCAGGCCCTAAGGTTTCTAGATCGTCAGGACGGGCTGTGACGCGATAATAAAAATATGGGGTTGTCGAGTGCTCGGAATAAAAAATCATCACCCGGCCGTCGGGCAGTGCCAAAAACGTCGGATTATTATGGTCATCCTGCTGGAAACCTGCTCGCACTCGCACTTGCTTTCGTTCTTGGGACACATGATCATATTGAACCGCCTGGATGCTGCCCGCAACATCGATGTACCCGATGTATGTCTTGTCGCTGCCCGTTGAGGCATTGACATGTCGCAGCGCCCTCGGATCGGCAAACCAGCACCAGGCACCATCACCGGTAAGGGTTGTAGGGATGCGTTCGATGCGTTCTGGTTCAGCATTAAGGTTTCTATTGGAATTCGTCATTTGAGACCTCCTCGCTTCCTTGTCGGATCACTTGATTGCTTCATGATTATCCCCTATCGTTTCATGGCAGCGAATGCATCCAGCTGATTCTGCAGCTCCTCCATGAAGCTCGGGAATCCAGCTTCGCTCATCTGCTGCCTCGCAAGCGCAAGATCAGCATCGCTACCTTCGGACATGCCGACGGACAGCGGTACGATGTAATGCGATCTGACTGCCTCCATGGCTGCGAGCTCCGCCGTTATCGGTACCGTATCGAAGCTGAATCCCGCCAGCGGGCTCTCTCCGTTTTCTACGGCCCGTTTCGCGCCTTCCGAATGCTAATGCTCAACGATGGCCTGCCATTCTCCCGGTTATTTTTCCGATTGGCTCATGCTGCCGTCATACAATCCCGTCCAGCCCGGCTTATTGTTCTCCGACTTGATGCCCGCGTAGCTGATGTAATCCCCCTCCAGATTGTAGTTCTCCCCTTCCACGCCATACAGCAGGAGATTGTAGTATGTACGATCCGTGTGGGCCTTCTCGATCAGCTTAAGCGCAATTTCCTTATGCTTGGAGTGTGCGCCGACCGAAATCATCGTAATGTTGTCCGGCGTCATATAAGGCATGTAGTTCGGCACATGGTCGAGATAATAATCAAACCATCCGTACTCGAACTCGGGAAACAACTCCTTGAGCACTCCGATGTATCTTCTGCTGACTGCGTCGAAATGGTTGTTGAATTCCAGCGGCTTCTTATCCGTTTTCATCCATTCCAGCGTTTCGCCGGTGGCGTTTCCCTGGGCGGCCAGAATTCGCGGCTTGATAGAAACGATCCATTCCGCTCGCTGGCTCGCGCCCATCGTGATGCCCTTCAATTGTACGACGGGCTGCCCGTTTGGACCGCGAATGATGCCTGAGGATCATTTGCAATTATGGTGCAATAACAGAGCATGTGTCCGCAAGGTCACCATAATAAGCTCATTTCGGTTAAATAGCGTATCCTCTGTCCTCGTGATCTCAATATTCGTCCGATATTACCAAAATAACACCAGGGATTTGCGTCGTATGACCATTTCCTCATTAGGACCACGGCAATCCATCCAGCTTCGTTTAACTTCATGGATTTGCGATAATAGAGGACCCTGGTTCCGCTATTTCTTTGATTTACCTGTTTTCACAGCCATATTCGGACAAGAGATCCGCTATTGCAGGATTTAGCGTGGAATCATTTGCGATTATGGTGCAATAACGGATCCTGGGTCCGCAAGGTCACCATAATGAGCCCATTTCGGCAAAATAGCGAATCCTCTGTCCTCATGGTCTCAATATAAGGCAACTCCAGCTCGAAGCGGAGCCTCTTCTATTCGCAATGCCCATAACGTGCCGATTCCAAGGCCCCCTCCCCTGCATTCATAAGTTCCACAGAATCTTAAAGACAACGCTTTCAATTTAACGAGCGGCTCCATACTTCCTGTCTTCTTGTCCGTATTTTATATCAATGCATCTACCTTTTGCTACTATATTAACGGCTTCGAATCCATCATTTTCGCATCATTTTTTCCTAGAACAGTTAGATAAGGATAAAAAAAGCTGCCTTTCAGCAGCTGATCATTGACTCATTTAAGGTTAGCCTTTTGATTTATGAAAATGAATTCTCAGAAATGTTATGGATGACCGACGCTTTAGAGCTGCCTGCAAAACTAATGTCTATGTTTATACAGCGCTTAACTGCACCAGTAAACACGATTACTTCCGACCGGCGGCCTCCGCCAGCTCGGTGAGCCACCGCGCCCTCTCCCCTTCGGCTTTGGCGGCTATCTTCTTCAGCTTGTCCGTACCGCCCCAGATCAAATATACGATATGCTCCACCTGGTAATACGGGAGGCCGCGAACTTGATCGAGCAGCAGCCTGACGTTGAGATCGTGTTCCATGTCCGATTGGATCTTCAGTTTCATCGAATCGGTGCAGTGCAGCATGCACTTTATCAAGGTTGGAATGGTTTCCGTACGAACACCATGCCGCTCTTTAAAAGCTACCGTGAAATGGTTTTGAACGGATTGGTGTTCGTCATCGACTTTGCCCATGTATTCTTCCACCAACGGGAAAAACGTTCTATCCGTCAATCCGAGGCCAAAGACGGCATAGCTTCCCGGCATGCAGTTTTTCTCCCCTTCCGTATCCGCATACCATTCAAACGGCTCCATCGCTGCTTTGGCATACTCCACCATGAAGGGATACAATTCCGGGTAATCCAAAGCGTTGGCGAAGAACCGATGCGTTCCCGACTTAGCCAATCCTTTGATCGGCAGCCACTGCTTGACCGAGGATTTCAATTTGATTTGATAGCTTTTCGGGAATCCCAAGCTGAGGAGGCGTGTCAGAAACCGGAGCACGCGAGCATAACTCTCCCCCGTTTCCTGCTTAATGGCTATGGAGACCTCGGCAAACACATCGTTGGCCGTGCAGTCCACCATTTCGTCACGCAAACAGACGTCTTCCTTGGCGAAGGTTCCGCTTCCTTCCTTAGTCAGTCGTCTGGCCCGTTCGCTCCCGAGTTCTATGGCGCAATTCAACATAGCCAATCCTGTGCTTCTGCTATAAGAGGGCTCGTATTTCAGAATCAGG
>NZ_AEXS01000076.1:0-26538 GCF_000204455.1 Paenibacillus sp. HGF5
GTCCTCCGACAGGCGGCTTACCTCTTGGGCTACAACGGCAAAACCTTTCCCATGCTCTCCGGCGCGTGCTGCTTCTATGGTGGCATTTAAGGAAAGCAGCTTGATCTGGGAGGCTATTTCCTGAACACTCACCGCTATAACGGAAATCTGCCTCTTCTGAATTGCGCAGTTCTACTGCAGGCTGAACTTCATCTTCCAGACTCCTCTTCATCCATGCAAACGGACATTTCATACAGGCTGTGATCTCCATTCTATATAATAGATAATTTCTAATTCCTTAACTGAATTCAATCAAAGATTGTAATCGTATTGGAACCAAATAAATAGAATGAATCCTTGAATATATGGCATATTCTGTACAGTAAGCTTGACTAATTTTCTACAAATCCTACATTTAAGGGTTTAGTTAGCCTCAAAGACCACAGGGGTATCACTGCAAATAGAAAAAGAGCCCGATCCAAGGGATCAGACTCTTTTATCAGGACATCACATTGTTGCTCGTTACAATACACTGTTGCTATATGCAAGGCTGTTCGAAGCCTTAATTATTTAATGATGGAAGCAACGGAACCAGCACCTACGGTACGGCCGCCTTCACGAATGGAGAACTTAGTTCCTTCTTCGATCGCGATTGGGCTGATCAGGTTAACCGTTACAGTGATGTTATCACCAGGCATAACCATTTCAGAACCTTCTGGCAAGTTGATCACACCAGTTACGTCCGTAGTACGGAAGTAGAACTGTGGACGGTAGCCAGTGAAGAAAGGCTTATGACGTCCGCCTTCTTCTTTGCTCAGTACGTATACTTGAGCTGTGAACTCAGTGTGTGGTTTAACGGAAGCAGGCTTAGCAAGTACTTGACCGCGCTCGATTTGAGTACGCTCAACACCACGAAGCAATGCACCGATGTTGTCACCAGCTTGTGCGGAATCCAGCAATTTACGGAACATTTCAACGCCCGTAACAACGGATTTCTTAGTTTCTTCAGCGATACCAACGATTTCGATCTCGTCACCAACTTTGATCGTACCACGCTCTACACGACCTGTAGCAACGGTACCACGACCAGTGATGGAGAATACGTCCTCGACAGGCATCAAGAAAGGCTTGTCAGTGTCGCGCTCAGGCAATGGGATGTACTCGTCGATTGTTTTGAACATTTCAACGATTTTTTGTGCCCATTCGCCTTCTGGGTTTTGCAGAGCTTCACGAGCGGAACCACGAGTGATCGGAGTGTCGTCGCCTGGGAAGTCGTACTCGCTCAGAAGGTCGCGAACTTCCATTTCAACCAATTCCAAGAGCTCTTCGTCTTCAACCATGTCGCATTTGTTCAAGAATACAACGATGTAAGGAACGCCTACTTGGCGGGACAACAGGATGTGCTCGCGAGTTTGCGGCATTGGGCCGTCAGCTGCGGATACAACCAGGATTGCTCCGTCCATTTGAGCAGCACCAGTGATCATGTTTTTAACATAGTCAGCGTGACCTGGGCAGTCAACGTGTGCATAGTGACGAGCATCAGTTTCATACTCTACGTGGGAAGTAGAGATTGTGATACCGCGTTCGCGCTCTTCTGGAGCTTTGTCGATTTGATCGAAGGACATTGCTGCGCCACCGTAAGTTTTGGACAATACAGATGTAATTGCAGCAGTCAAAGTTGTTTTACCATGGTCAACGTGACCGATAGTACCGATGTTAACATGGGGTTTCGTACGTTCGTATTTAGCCTTTGCCATTTGAACAATTCCTCCTTAAGGGGATTATATATGTTGGGCCGGAAGCGGAGTTAACGGGATGTTTGGTCCCGTCTCCTATCCAGCAGGTAAAACGTTATTATTCTCCGCCTTTGATCTTGGACACAATTTCATCGGAGATATTCTTAGGAACTTCTTCGTAGTGGGAGAGTTCCATGGAGAACACGCCGCGTCCTTGTGTACCGGAGCGAAGGGTAGTGGAGTAACCGAACATTTCGGAAAGAGGCACTTTCGCACGGATAATTTGAGTACCACCACGGGAGTCCATACCTTCGATACGTCCACGGCGGGAGTTCAGCATACCCATTACGTCGCCCATGTATTCCTCAGGCACGGTAACTTCAACTTTCATGATTGGCTCGAGCAGGACAGGCTTACACTTGTCTTTAGCTGCTTTCAGAGCCATGGAACCAGCGATTTTAAACGCCATTTCATTGGAGTCAACATCATGGTACGAACCGTCGACGATGGTTGCTTTAACGTCAACAAGCGGGAAGCCGGCAAGTACACCGTTCTTCATTTGCTCTTCAATACCTTGTTGTGCAGGACCAATGTATTCTCTTGGTACAGAACCACCGACAACCTTGCTGTCGAATTGGTTACCGCTACCAGGTTCCAGAGGTTCGAACTCAACCCATACGTGACCGTATTGACCACGACCACCGGACTGACGAACGAATTTACCTTCAACGCGAGCTGGCGCACGGAATGTTTCGCGGTAAGCTACCTGTGGTTTACCCACGTTGGTTTCTACCTTGAACTCACGACGCATACGGTCAATGATGATGTCCAAGTGAAGCTCACCCATACCTGCCAAGATCGTTTGGCCAGTTTCTTCATCGGTATGCGCACGAAGAGTTGGATCCTCTTCCGTCAACTTACCGAGAGCCACGCCCATTTTATCTTGGTCTGCTTTTGTTTTAGGCTCAACTGCGATTTCGATAACCGGATCAGGGAAGTTCATGGACTCCAGGATAACCGGGTTTTTCTCATCACATAGTGTATCACCTGTGCCCGTATCTTTCAAACCTACGGCAGCTGCGATATCTCCGGCAAATACTTCGGAAATTTCTTGACGGCTGTTCGCATGCATTTGAAGGATACGACCAATGCGCTCACGCTTGCCTTTTGTTGCATTCAGTACGTAAGAACCGGATTGCAGTACGCCGGAATATACGCGGAAGAATGTCAGCTTACCAACGTAAGGGTCGGTTGCGATTTTGAATGCCAAAGCCGAGAACGGCTCATCATCAGAAGAATGCCGAATAGCTTCAGTTCCGTCTTCAAGGGTACCCTTGATGTCTGGAACATCAGTTGGAGCCGGCAAATAATCGATTACGGCATCAAGCATCAACTGAACGCCTTTGTTACGGTAAGAAGATCCACAGATAACCGGGAAGATCTTAACTTCGACAACACCTTTACGCAGAGCAGCTTTCAACTCAGCGATGGTGATTTCTTCACCTTCAAGATATTTCATTGTCAAGTCTTCGTCAAGTTCTGCTACCTTCTCAACCAACTCGTTGCGAAGCTCTTCCACTTGATCCTTGAATTCTGCTGGAATTTCGGTTTCTTCGATATTTTGACCGAGGTCATCCTTATACATATAAGCTTTTTCCTCGATAATATCGATGATGCCAATGAAATCGTTCTCTGCACCGATCGGAAGCTGAATTGCTACCGCATTCGCCTGCAGGCGCTCTCTCATATCTTTAACTACGTTCAAGTAGTCGGCACCGATAATATCCATTTTGTTTACGTATGCGATCCGCGGAACTCCGTAACGGTCTGCTTGTCTCCAAACAGTCTCCGACTGAGGTTCAACGCCCTCTTTCGCACTGAATACACCTACTGCCCCATCCAATACACGAAGGGAACGTTCAACTTCTACTGTGAAGTCAACGTGCCCCGGGGTGTCGATAATATTAACGCGATGACCCTTCCAAGAAGCGGTAGTCGCAGCGGACGTAATCGTGATACCGCGCTCCTGCTCCTGTTCCATCCAGTCCATTGTAGCTGCACCCTCGTGAACTTCCCCGATTTTGTGCGTACGGCCTGTATAGAACAAAATCCGCTCTGTCGTGGTCGTTTTACCAGCGTCAATATGCGCCATGATCCCGATATTACGTGTATTTTTCAAGGAGAACTCTCTTGTCGCCATGCGAATAGTCTCCCTTCAAAATTTGAAGTATAAATTAGTTGCTGAATCCTACCAACGGTAGTGAGCAAACGCTTTGTTCGCTTCAGCCATTTTGTGCGTGTCTTCGCGTTTCTTAACGGAAGCGCCTGTGTTGTTGGAAGCGTCGATGATCTCAGCCGCCAAACGCTCTTCCATCGTCTTCTCACCGCGGTTGCGGGAGTAGTTTACGAGCCAACGTAATCCAAGGGATGTACGTCTCTCTGGTTTAACTTCGATCGGAACCTGGTAGTTAGCACCGCCGACACGACGAGCTTTAACTTCCAATACTGGCATGATGTTCTTGATAGCTGCTTCAAACACTTCCATCGGATCATTACCAGTACGTTCCTTGATGATGTTGAACGAATTGTAAAGGATGCTTTGAGCAACACCTCTTTTACCATCCAACATGATACGGTTGATCAGACGAGTTACCAGTTTGCTGTTATACACCGGATCTGGCAGCACGTCTCTTTTAGTTACTGGACCTTTGCGTGGCATGGATATCCCCCTTTCTTCAGTCATGAGTCATGTTTAGAAAACATGAGCATCAATTAGCTTTTTGCTTTAGGACGCTTCGTGCCGTATTTGGAACGAGCTTGCATCCGGTTGTTTACACCAGCGGTATCAAGTGCGCCGCGAACGATATGGTAACGTACACCCGGAAGGTCTTTTACCCGTCCACCGCGAACCAATACAACACTGTGCTCTTGCAAGTTATGTCCGATACCCGGAATGTAAGCCGTCACCTCAATGCGGTTCGTCAAGCGAACACGAGCATATTTACGAAGTGCGGAGTTCGGTTTTTTCGGCGTCATCGTGCCTACACGAGTGCATACACCGCGTTTTTGCGGAGCGCTCAAGTCGGTCTCCTCACGTTTCAAAGCGTTAAAACCTTTTTGAAGAGCTGGAGATTTCGATTTGTAAACTTTAGCTTGACGGCCCTTGCGAACCAGTTGGTTAATTGTTGGCATGCTAGCCACCCCCTTCCCGTATTTATCATTCGATTACGAACCCGTTTAAGTCCACAGACCCAGGCGGTTCATAAAAGAACAAATGAAAAGTTTTTGCCGAGAGAAGTAACGCCTTCTCCAACAAAAACGATTTCTCAAATCATGATTTCAAGACAGCTACCATAGCTGCACCGACTTCAATACCGCATGCTTCTCCAAGCTCTGTCATCGTGGGTACATAGTTGATATGCACGCCATTCTTATCACACTCGGATACGACTTTTGAAATCAAACGCTGGTCGCAATCTTCAGCCACATAAACCTCAGCGGCCAGACCAGATTCAACGGCCTTCATCGTTTGTTTGGTGCCAATCTTGATGTGTGCATCCTGTAATCCTTTATCATTAGACACAAGTCATTCCTCCAAAAGAACAGGGAACAAAGAAACTATTCACGCACCTTTGCTATATTAGCATCTGCCCTAAACGATGTCAAGCTATTAAATCAGGAAAAAGAAACATTGGAACAGGGAGATTCATCGTCTTACGACGCGTCATCTCCCCGTCACCTGACTGTCTCTTAATCTATAGAAGCTGTTTCGAGTTCCTGACTTTCGTCATTCACATCGTCCTGTCCCTCGAACTTCACGCTGCGGTAACGGTTCATACCGGTACCTGCAGGGATCAGCTTACCAATGATAACATTCTCTTTCAGACCAAGCAGCTGATCAACTTTGCCCTTGATGGCAGCGTCAGTCAACACGCGAGTTGTCTCCTGGAAGGAGGCTGCTGACAAGAACGAATCGGTTTCGAGAGATGCCTTCGTAATACCGAGGAGAACCGGTTTGGCAACCGCTGGTTCTTTCCCGGAAAGAATAGCGTCTTTATTAGCTGTTTCGTATTCATGCATATCCACGAAGGAGCCTGGCAGCAGGTTCGTATCCCCCGCATCCACGATACGGAATTTACGCAGCATCTGTCTGATCATAACTTCAACGTGTTTATCGTTAATTTCTACGCCTTGGTTACGGTATACGCGTTGAACTTCCTGAAGGATGTAGTTCTGCACGCCACGGATACCCTTGATGCGAAGCATTTCCTTCGGATCAATCGAACCATCGGTCAGCTCATCCCCAGCTTCAATGTGCTTGCCTTCGCTTACGCGCAGACGAGAGCCGTAGGTAACCGCGTAGACCTTAGTCTCAGCTTCACCTTGCACTTCGATTTCACGACGGTCCTTCGTTTCGCGGATCTCTTTAACCACGCCGTCGATCTCACTAATGGTCGCTTGACCTTTAGGATTACGGGCTTCAAAGAGCTCCTGGATACGCGGAAGACCTTGCGTAATATCATCACCGGCAACGCCGCCTGTGTGGAACGTACGCATCGTGAGCTGCGTTCCCGGTTCGCCGATGGATTGGGCTGCGATAATACCAACCGCTTCACCAATCTCAACATGCTTACCAGTAGCCAGGTTACGCCCGTAACATTTTTTGCAGACGCCATAACGTGCACGGCAGCTCAAGATGGAACGGATTTGAAGCTGTTCGACACCAGCCGCCACGATCTCTTCAGCTTTGTCGGAATCAATCAATTCGTTGCGATTAACGATGATCTCTTTGGTTTCCGGATGACGGACGGTTTCAAATGCATAACGTCCCTCGATACGGTCATAGAGATCCTCGATTACTTCCTTGCCGTCCTGAATACGGCTAACCATAAAGCCTTTATCCGTGCTGCACTCGTCTTCGCGAACGATGACATCCTGGGCCACGTCGACAAGTCGACGAGTCAAGTAACCGGAGTCAGCGGTACGAAGCGCTGTATCGGCAAGACCTTTACGCGCACCGTGCGTGGACAGGAAGTACTCGAGTACCGTCAGTCCCTCACGGAAGTTCGATTTGATCGGGAGTTCGATGATACGGCCCGACGGGTTCGCCATCAGACCCCGCATGCCACCGAGCTGGGTGATCTGCGATTTGTTACCCCGCGCCTTGGAATCCACCATGAGCATGATGGAGTTAAAGCGATCCATCGACTTCATGAGTACATCCGTAATATCGTCTTTGGTCTTGGACCAGATGTCGATAACGCGGTCATAACGTTCTTCGTTCGTGATCAAGCCGCGGCGATATTGGTTCGTTACCACTTTAACCTTCTCGTCGGACTCTTTCAGAATTTCGTTCTTCTCATCAGGTACGATAACGTCGGATACCGCAACGGTTACGCCTGCACGGGTAGAGTATGTGAAACCAATCTGCTTGATTTTATCCAAAATCACAGAGGTTTCCGTTGTATGGTACGTTTCGAAACAGCGTGCAATGATGGAACCCAGGTATTCCTTGCCAACGGCTCCGCTGACCGGCAGCTCCTGGATCACTTTTTGAATATCTGCACCCTTCTCGTATACGAAATACTTCTCAGGCGTGCCTTGCAGCAGGTTCGTACGAGTCGCTTCATTGATGTACGGGAAGCTGGCAGGGAAAATCTCGTTAAAGATAATCCGGCCGATCGTCGTAATCAAAATCGCATCCTGCTGTTTGTCGGTGAAGCTGGTTTTGCCAAGGGCTTTAACCGGAATCGCTACGCGTGCATGCAGACCGGCTGCTTCACGCTGATAAGCGGAAACCGCTTCGTTCACGCTGCCCAGAATCATGCCGGTACCTTTCTCTTCCTTGTTATCCATTGTCAGATAGAAGGAACCCAGTACCATATCCTGAGACGGCGTAACAACCGGCTTACCGTCTTTCGGATTCAAAATGTTGCCCGATGCCAGCATCAACAGGCGCGCTTCAGCTTGAGCCTCAGCGGACAAAGGAACGTGAACCGCCATTTGGTCACCGTCAAAGTCAGCGTTATACGCCGTACATACGAGCGGGTGAAGACGGATCGCATGGCCCTCAACCAGAATCGGTTCAAATGCTTGAATACCGAGTCTGTGAAGCGTCGGTGCACGGTTCAGAAGAACCGGATGCTCTTTAATGACTTCCTCGAGCACATCCCATACTTCTGGACTTACACGTTCTACTTTTCGTTTCGCACTCTTGATATTATGTGCCAGGCCTTTGTTGACCAGCTCTTTCATCACGAACGGCTTGAAGAGCTCGAGCGCCATTTTCTTAGGCAGACCGCATTGGTACATTTTCAGGTAAGGACCTACGACGATAACGGAACGACCAGAGTAGTCAACCCGTTTACCGAGCAAGTTCTGACGGAAACGTCCTTGTTTACCCTTCAGCATGTGGCTGAGAGATTTAAGCGGACGGTTACCCGGACCTGTGACCGGACGGCCGCGGCGGCCGTTGTCGATCAGTGCATCGACAGCTTCCTGCAGCATGCGCTTCTCGTTTTGAACAATGATATCCGGCGCGCCGAGATCCAGCAGTCTTTTCAGACGGTTGTTACGGTTAATAACACGGCGGTACAGATCGTTCAAGTCGGAAGTCGCAAAGCGTCCGCCATCAAGTTGAACCATCGGACGAAGCTCCGGCGGAATGACCGGCAGCACATCCATGATCATCCATTCCGGATTGTTGCCGGAGTTGCGGAACGCCTCAATCACTTCCAGGCGTTTGATCGCCCGGTTGCGGCGCTGACCTTGTGCAGTGCGCAGTTCTTCCTTAAGGAATTCAAGCTCTTTCTCAATATCAATGTCTTGAAGAAGTTTCTTGACCGCTTCAGCACCCATGCCGGCTTGGAAGCCGTAGCCGTACTTCTCACGGTAGCTGCGGTATTCCTTCTCGGACAGCAATTGCTTCTTCTCCAGCGGCGTATCTCCTGGATCGGTCACAACATAAGATGCGAAGTAAATGATCTCCTCAAGAGATCTTGGGGACATATCCAGAGCCAGACCCATACGGCTTGGAATTCCTTTGAAATACCAAATGTGCGAAACAGGAGCTGCGAGCTCGATATGGCCCATCCGTTCGCGGCGGACTTTGGCGCGCGTGACTTCAACGCCGCAGCGATCGCAGACTACTCCTTTATAACGGACACGCTTATACTTACCGCAATGACATTCCCAGTCCTTCTGAGGACCGAAAATACGCTCACAGAAGAGGCCTTCTTTCTCCGGCTTCAATGTACGGTAGTTAATCGTTTCCGGCTTCTTCACCTCTCCGCGAGACCAAGAACGGATTTTTTCCGGTGAAGCAAGACCGATTTTCATGTACTCAAAATTGTTAACGTCCAACAAGGAGCAACCCTCCTCAACCTAGTCCTATTTATGTGCTGTACGACCATAACACCACCGCCGACTAATCAGCCGACGGGGGTGAATGATTGACCGTTATTCCACTCCGACTTCAGCGCCTTCCAAGTTAAGGCTCAGTTTATCACCTTGAGCATCGTCTTCGTCATCGAGTTCTTTCATCTCGATTTCCTCTTCGTTCTCGCTCAGGATTTTAACATCCATACCGAGAGACTGAAGCTCTTTAATCAATACCTTGAACGATTCAGGAACACCCGGTTCCGGAACGTTCTCGCCTTTGACGATCGATTCGTAGGTTTTCACCCGGCCGACCACGTCATCGGACTTGACGGTAAGAATTTCTTGCAGCGTATAGGCAGCACCGTAAGCTTCAAGCGCCCATACTTCCATCTCACCGAAGCGCTGTCCGCCGAACTGGGCTTTACCACCCAGCGGCTGCTGCGTAACGAGGGAGTATGGTCCCGTGGAACGGGCGTGAATTTTATCATCAACCATGTGAGCGAGCTTGATCATGTGCATGACGCCGACGGTAACTTCACGTTCAAAACGTTCGCCCGTCCGTCCGTCGTACAACACGGTCTTACCATTGCGCTGCATGCCTGCTTCTTCCATCGTATCAAACACGTCATACTCGCTTGCACCGTCGAATACTGGTGAAGCCACGTGAATGCCGAGCTGGAGCGCAGCCATACCCAAGTGAACCTCAAGCACCTGACCGATGTTCATCCGTGATGGAACCCCCAGAGGGTTCAACACAACTTGAACCGGCGTGCCATCCGGCAGGAACGGCATGTCTTCTTCTGGCAAAATACGGGCAACGACACCTTTGTTACCGTGACGTCCGGCCATTTTGTCGCCTTCGGAGATTTTACGTTTCTGTGCGATGTAGACGCGAACCAATTGGTTGACGCCCGGCGGCAACTCGTCGCCGTTCTCACGCGTAAACACCTTCACATCCACGATGATTCCGTCACTACCGTGAGGAACGCGCAGCGAGGTATCGCGTACTTCGCGAGCCTTCTCACCGAAGATCGCATGCAAGAGACGTTCCTCTGCCGTCAGCTCGGTTACTCCCTTAGGCGTTACCTTACCAACAAGAATGTCGCCAGCGCTGATTTCGGCACCGATGCGGATAATTCCGCGCTCATCAAGGTTCTTGAGCGCTTCTTCCCCTACGTTAGGGATATCACGCGTAATTTCCTCCGGACCGAGCTTCGTGTCACGAGCCTCGGATTCGTACTCCTCGATATGGATCGAAGTGTACACGTCCTCTTTGACCAGCTTCTCGGAGAGAAGAATCGCATCCTCGTAGTTGTAGCCTTCCCAAGTCATGAACGCAACGACAACGTTGCGGCCCAGTGCCAATTCACCCATCTCGGTGGATGGTCCGTCCGCCAGGATGTCACCTTTTTTGATCACATCGCCGCGCTTGACGATTGGACGCTGATTGATGCATGTTCCTTGGTTCGAACGCATAAATTTGTGTAATTTATATTTAACAATATCGCCTTTGACTTCTTGTCCGTCGATATTTTCCACGCGACGGAGCCAGATCTCGTTGGCGGATGAACGTTCAATAATCCCGTCGTATTTGGATACAATACATACACCGGAGTCTTTCGCAGACTTATGCTCCATCCCGGTTCCGACGAGCGGAGCCTTAGGAATAAGAAGCGGAACAGCCTGCCGCTGCATGTTCGATCCCATCAGCGCGCGGTTGGAGTCATCGTTCTCGAGGAACGGAATGAGCGCCGTCGCAACCGACACGACCTGCTTAGGCGATACGTCCATGTAGTCTACACGGTCGCTCGGCATCGGAAGGATGTTGTCGGATTGCTTGTTATAACGGACGATTACCATTTCGTCAGCGAAGGTACCGTCTTCGTTGAGTTCGGCGTTCGCCTGGGCAACGATGTAGTTATCCTCTTCGTCTGCCGTCAAGTAATCGATTTGGTCCGTTACTTTGCTGGTCTTCGGATCCACCCAACGATAAGGAGCTTCAATGAAGCCATACTCGTTGATGCGCGCAAATGTCGACAAGGAGTTGATCAGACCGATGTTCGGTCCCTCCGGCGTCTCGATCGGACACATACGGCCATAGTGACTGTGGTGAACGTCCCGCACTTCAAAGCCCGCACGCTCACGCGTCAAACCGCCCGGTCCGAGAGCAGACAGACGACGTTTATGCGTCAATTCCGCAAGCGGGTTGGTCTGATCCATGAACTGAGACAGCTGGGAGCTGCCGAAGAACTCTTTAATCGATGCGATAACCGGACGGATGTTGATCAGCGCCTGCGGCGTAATCACGTTTGCGTCCTGGATCGACATTCTTTCACGAACAACCCGTTCCATCCGGGACAAACCGATACGGAACTGATTCTGAAGCAATTCGCCTACGGAACGCAATCGACGGTTACCCAGGTGATCGATATCATCCGTGTTGCCGATTCCATGCAGCAAGTCAATGAAATAACTGATGGAAGAGATGATATCCGCCTGCGTAATATGTTTTACGGATTTATCGATATTTGCATTGGCGATGATTTTCACGACTTTCCCATCCTCGATCGGAGAGAATACGTCGATCGTTTGCAGCGGGATATCCTCGCTGTCCATCACGCCGCCGGTAACATGATAATTCTTGAAGCCCACGCTCTTCTCAAGGTAAGGCATAATCTCGTCCAAAAGACGACGGTCTACGGTTTGACCGGCTTCCGCAACGATCTCACCCGTATCGATGTCTATCAAACTTTCTGCCAAACGTTGATTAAAGAGACGGTTCTTAATATGAAGCTTCTTGTTGATCTTATAACGACCAACGTTAGCCAGATCATAACGCTTCGGATCGAAGAAACGTGCAACGAGAAGGCTCTTCGCATTCTCCAGTGTTGGCGGCTCGCCCGGGCGAAGGCGTTCATAGATTTCAATGAGCGCTTTTTCCGTGGAGTCCGTGTTGTCTTTATCCAGCGTATTTTGAATATATTCATCATTGCCCAGAAGATCCAAAATCTCGGCATCCGTGCCAAAACCAAGCGCACGTAAAAGCACCGTTACAGGGATTTTACGGGTGCGGTCGATCCGGACATAAATAATGTCCTTCGCGTCCATCTCCAGTTCCAGCCAAGCGCCGCGGTTAGGGATAACTGTTGCAGTGTACGTCGTCTTACCGTTTTTATCCACTTTCGTGCTGAAATAGACGCTGGGAGAGCGAACCAACTGGCTGACAATAACCCGTTCGGCACCATTGATAATGAATGTTCCGGTTTCCGTCATTAACGGGAAGTCTCCCATGAACACTTCCTGCTCCTTGACCTCTCCGGTCTCCTTGTTAATGAGCCGGACTTTCACGCGGAGCGGCGCCGCATAAGTAACGTCGCGTTCTTTCGCGTCATCGACGGTGTATTTCGGTTCTCCAAGGCTGTAGTCAATGAACTCTAGCACCAAATTGCCCGTGAAATCCTGAATCGGCGAGATGTCCTGGAACATTTCGCGGAGTCCTTCCTCCAAAAACCATTCATAAGATTTTTGTTGGATTTCAATCAGGTTCGGAACTTCGAGTACCTCGTTAATACGAGCATAACTTCGCCGAGTGCGTCGACCATATTGAACAAGATGTCCTGCCAACTTAAACTCACCCCTCATGTCTACTCACTTTAAAAATTTCATTGCGAACCTCTGTTTGTAACACTATAATGGAACATACAGAGGACACTCCCATAAATAGAGAAAAGCCCTTATCGAATACCTTTTCGAAAAAAGAGCAGCTTATCCATGGTTATGATAATCATCTCATATCCTGTAGATTTGCCCAAAATGTACATATTATACGTCAATATGACCGACTTTATGCGTATTTCCGCATAATAAGTCTTGACATTTCAGCCAACTAAAGACAAAGAGACCATCCTAATACTGACATTTTATAATAATACCATACCAGCATACCCAAGTCAACAGCCTAGTCGAACTATTTTAAGAAGATTTCGTCGCTTTGAATATTCGGTACCCTTTATCCCTCGTTACTTCCTCAACCTGGTCAAATAAACTCTCCAGCTTCGCTTTTGCCGAAGGCGCACCCTGCTTCTTCTGAATCACAACCCACAACTGTCCATTCTCGCGCAGATGTTTCCACGATTCCTCGAATATGGCATGCACCGTTTCTTTCCCCGCACGAATCGGCGGATTGGTCAGAACCACATCAAATAGCTGATCCTTCACCGCCTCAAACAAGTCGCTTTCTAAGATCGTAACGTTGATTATACCGTTGCGCTTCGCATTCTCTTTGGCCAATTCGACAGCGCGGCTATTGATGTCGATCATCGTCACATGGCCTTGCGAGGCCATTCTTGCCGCCGTTAGGCCGATCGGACCGTACCCGCACCCTACGTCCAGCACCTGGGCATCCTGCCCAAAATCCATGGCGTCTATTAACACCTTGCTGCCATAATCCACGCCGCCCTTGGAGAATACGCCGGCGTCGCTGATCAAACTAAATGACTGCCCCCGAAGTTCCGTCTTTAGCTCCTTACGATCATGAGCAATCTCCGGCTGGTTTGAGTAATAATGTTGATTCGGCATCATTTCCTCCGTTTTGAATCAAATTCTGCCCGCCTAAGGCATATCGGCCTTAAGCGCTCCATTATTCCAGTATAACCTTTCCTGCGGAGAATCAGTACGCGTTGAACCCCCCGCCACAATAACAAACCCCTTGAACAAATATTCAAGGGGTTTGCTTCTTGCTGACATTCATCTAGAGAAGTAATTACTTCACTTCTACGGATGCGCCTGCTTCTTCCAATTTAGCTTTAACAGCTTCAGCTTCTTCTTTAGCTACTTTTTCTTTCAATGGTTTTGGAGCGTTGTCAACCAGTTCTTTTGCTTCTTTCAAGCCAAGACCTGTGATTTCGCGAACCACTTTGATTACGTTGATTTTGGACGCGCCTGCGCTAGTCAGGATTACGTCGAATTCGGATTGCTCTGCTTCAGCAGCTGCACCAGCGCCACCTACAACAGCTACTGGAGCTGCAGCAGTTACACCAAATTCTTCTTCGATTGCTTTTACGAGATCGTTCAGTTCCAGAACAGACATACCTTTAATTGCTTCCAAGATTTGCTCTTTGCTCATTTAAGTTGAACCTCCATTTATTATTAAGATTTGATAGTTGTTGTTACACAGCTTCAGTAAGACAAGTCTTATGCGCCTTGTTCTTCCTTCTCAGCAACGGCTTTAACTGCAAGCGCGAAGTTGCGCACTGGAGCTTGAAGCACGCTGAGGAGCATGGAGAGGAGACCTTCGCGGGACGGAAGTTCTGCCAGAGCTTTGATTTCGCTCTCTCCGATTACACGGCCTTCTACTACGCCGCCTTTCAATTTCAACGCGTCGTTTTTCTTAGCAAAATCGTTGAGGATTTTTGCTGGAGCGACAGCGTCATTGGTACCAAAAGCAACAGCTGTAGGACCAGTCAGGACTTCGTCCAGATCAGTCAGCTCTGCTGCCGCAGTTGCACGGCGAAGCAGCGTGTTTTTCAGTACTTGGAACTCGACGCCAGCTTCACGAAGCTGCTTACGAAGTTCAGTTACTTGCGCAACGTTCAGTCCGCGATAGTCAGCAACTACTGTAGATACGCTCTCGCGCAGCTTAGCAGCAACGACATCAACCGCTTCTTGTTTCGCTTGAATCACTTTTGCGTTTGCCAATGATTACACCTCCTGGTTGTATTAGTAGCGTAAGAGCACCAAGCTCTCCGCTCTTCCTACGGGCACTAAAAAAGCCTCCGTAGAATCACGAAGGCCTGATGAATCATCATTTGGCCGGTACAACCGGACAAATTGTTGACGTTCTATCATAACACCTCGGTAGGAAATTAAGCCTGCTTAGGGCACCTACTGTCTACGGTAAGCATATTCAACTTTAAGGGTCAGTCTCGAAGACTCACAACTGTTACATAATATCAAACCTCATTGACCAAAGTCAATGGTAATATTATCTGTAAACGGTTGTGTTCACGCGAGCGCTTGGTCCCATCGTCGAGGAAACAGCGATACCTTTCAGGTATACACCTTTTGCAGCAGCTGGTTTCGCACGATTCAATGCATCGATGAGAGCTTTGAGGTTCTCATTCAATTGAGCTGCATCGAAAGACACTTTACCGATTGGCGCGTGAATTTGACCTGCTTTGTCCAGACGGTACTCGATTTTACCGGCTTTGATTTCTTGAACAGCCTTGGCAACATCGAATGTAACCGTACCAGCTTTAGGGTTAGGCATCAGGCCTTTACCACCGAGCAGACGGCCAAGTTTACCGACTTCACTCATCATATCAGGTGTAGCTACGCAGACATCGAACTCGAACCAGCCTTGTTGGATTTTGTTGATCATGTCCTGATCGCCAACAAAATCAGCGCCAGCCGCTTCAGCCTCTTTCGCTTTTTCACCTTTTGCAAATACCAGAACGCGTTGTGTTTTACCTGTGCCGTGAGGCAAGACAACAACACCACGAACAGCCTGGTCTTGTTTACGCGGGTCTACACCCAAACGTACAGCCGCTTCAACAGTTTCGTCGAATTTGGCAGTTGCAGCCTTCTTCACAAGCTCTACAGCTTCCAAAGGCTCATAAGTTGCTTCGCTGTCAATCAGCTTGGCAGCTTCAACGTATTTCTTACCGTGTTTAGCCATGTTTGTTTTCCTCCTTTGTGGTGTTAGCGGAAATTCCTCCCACATAATCCGAACCTCGTCCGGTTTCAACCGAAAGACGATTAGTCTTCGATTGTGATACCCATACTACGGGCAGTACCTTCTACCATCTTCATTGCAGCTTCAACAGATGCAGCGTTCAGGTCAGGCATTTTTTGCTCAGCGATTTGACGAACAGCGTCACGCTTAACGGTAGCCACCTTCTTCTTGTTAGGCTCGCCGGATCCTTTTTCGATCTTAGCAGCCACACGAAGCAGAACAGCAGCCGGTGGAGTTTTCGTGATGAACGTAAAGGAACGATCTTCAAACACCGAAATTTCAACCGGAATGATCAGACCAGCTTGATCAGCAGTACGTGCGTTGAATTCTTTACAGAATGCCATGATGTTGACACCCGCTTGACCCAATGCAGGACCTACTGGAGGAGCCGGATTCGCTTTACCTGCAGGAATTTGCAGTTTCACAATCTTGATAACTTTCTTAGCCATGGTTGACACCTCCTTGCATCAATAGTGGTAGACGGACGCTTATTTACGCCCTCCCACAAGAAACCTGAAGAATCAAATCTTCTCCACTTGAGTATAATCCAACTCCAGCGGGGTTTCCCGTCCAAACATGTTGACGTGAACTTTCAACTTGCTCTTTTCAGCCAAAATCTCTTCCACGGAGCCCACAAAATTCGCAAAAGGACCAACCTTGATACGAACGGATTCCTTGATGTCGAATTCGATCTTCGGTTTCGGCTCTTCCATGCCCATATGCTTCAGAATCTGTTCCACTTCTTCCGGAAGCAAAGGCGTCGGTTTAGAACCGGACCCTGTCGAACCAACAAAACCGGTCACTCCTGGCGTATTGCGGACAACATACCAAGAATCATCGGTCTGAATCATTTCGACCAAGACATATCCCGGGTAAACTTTACGCATGACGGTTTTTTTCTTGCCGTCTTTGTTTACGATTTCTTCTTCCATCGGAACAAGAACGCGGAATATTTTGTCCTCCATGCCCATGGACTCGACACGTTTTTCCAAATTGGCTTTGACTTTATTCTCATACCCAGAATAGGTATGAACTACGTACCATCTTTTTTCCATATCAAGCCACCTGGGACCCTTCTAAATTATCGCTTCGATCACAGCGGAAATACCGATGTCTACAACCCAAAAATAAATCGTGACAAACACAATGGTGCCTAGAACAATGAGAGTATAGTTCGTCAGTTCTTTACGATTGGGCCAGCGAACTTTTTTAAGTTCCGCCCAGCTTTCAGAGAAAAAGGAAAACAGAGACTTGAAACCACGTTTCACGCCGACTACACCTCCAAAAGAAAACTATCTGGTTTCGCGATGAGGAGTTTGCTCGTTACAGAACTTGCAAAATTTCTTCATCTCCATGCGGTCGGGGTGATTTCGCTTGTTTTTGGTGGTTGTGTAGTTTCTTTGTTTGCAGCTTGTACAAGCCAAAGTGATAATTACCCGCATGATGTGCACCTCCCGAAGACGTCCTTCTTTGTCAGAAGAATCGATATTGATCCTAGTAGAAACAACCTTATTCTCATCGAAAACCGGTTATTTCTGCGAGATGAATAAAACCGTTGTTCCAAAAGCTGTAACAACGATCCATTCATAAAACACGCGAATTTAGGCCTACCTAAAACACTTTATCACAAGGATAGCGCCATTTCAAGCCTTTTTCTCTCTGATTGCGGGCTGCAATAAATGCCATTGCCAGCTAAGCCAGGGAATAAGTCCCCGGCTTATTGTACACCTTCCGCTGTAAAAAACTGTGGCGTTTCACAGTCTTTGTCCATCTTGCATAGCATTTAGCCTATATCCAGTATGTTCAATCTTCCAACAGATGAAACACCAAATATTACACATCATGCGAAAATGGACATCTCTGAATTGCAAGCTATCACGTCTGACGACAAAAGATCATGGCGGTAAAGCATGCAAAGATCCTTTACCGGCCATCCCGAAATACGATGTTGCAATTAAAAAAAGGCTCTGATTGAGCCTTCTACTTCTTGTCCGACATTTGCTTTAATTATCCCTGACCTCCAGATAACGCTCAAGCTTTCGCTTCACCCGCTGGAGGGCATTGTCAATCGATTTTACGTGACGCCTCAAATCTACCGCGATCTCTTGATAGGAACGACCGTCCAAATAAAGCATCAAGACTTTCCGTTCCAGATCGCTTAAGATCTCTGACATCTTGTCTTCCAGGCCGACAAACTCCTCCTGATTGATGATTAGTTCCTCGGGATCGCTTACCGCTGTACCGCAAATGACATCCAGCAGCGTACGGTCCGAATCCTCGTCATAAATCGGCTTGTCCAAAGAGACATACGAATTGAGCGGAATATGCTTCTGTCTCGTAGCGGTCTTGATCGCCGTAATGATCTGCCTGGTAATGCAGAGCTCGGCAAAGGCCTTGAACGAGGACAGCTTATCCCCTTTAAAATCACGAATTGCCTTGTACAGCCCGATCATGCCTTCCTGGACGATATCCTCCCGGTCGGCGCCAATCAGAAAATAGGAGCGGGCTTTAGCACGTACAAAATTCCGGTACTTATTGATCAAATACTCCAGCGCCCCGCTGTCACCCTCGCGGACCGCCTCGACAATGTCTTCATCGCTTATCACATCATACCCTGACAACATGACTTCCTTGAGGTCCACACTCAATAGAATCCCTCCGGCCCGGAACGCACGGTAGCCCGTCACTCGCTTGAAATATATGACAAGTATATATGATGTCTACTAGACCGTCAACCACGTTCTACCTAAAATAGACCGATAATAACATTTAATGTAAACTATTTCGTAGATTCATATATTGTTTCATTCTCCAAACGAGCCGACCTTTCGTCCCCCATGGTGTAAAACTTGTGCTACTCCCTTCGCCAGCGCTCGAACGCCTGTCTCACATCCGGCGGCAGCTTCCCGTCAAGCGTATTTCTGCTCTTGGTATGCTCTTTCGTAATCTTCTGCATCACTTCGCGCTCGCTCTGCTCGACCTCGCTCAGCAATTCCCGGGCGGACAGCCGGAGTGCTCCTCTAGCAAAAATGACGTGCTGCTCGATTAAATCGCTGGTCGCCACATAAATTTTACGCCGTCGATGGCTAAACTCGCCGACCAGCCGCTCAATGCACTCGTCGGCGGTTTCCTTCTCTTTCGTAAAAAACACCTGCACCTTGCCTTGCGTGTAGGATTTACCCAAGCCTGGGACCCGGTACGCGTCAAAAATCACCACGACTCTGAGCCCAGAATACGCTTGGTAATCCGCTAATTTCTCAAGCAGCAAGTCCCGCGCTTCGTGCATGCTGCTATTGGCAAGCTTCGCAAGATGCGGCCAGCCGCCGATCATGTTATAACCGTCGACCAGCAGCACATCCCGCCAATCGGCCATCATCGCTAACCTTGCAGGCGACGACGGCGAAGCACTTCGTACATGACGACGCCTGCGGCAACCGAGGCGTTTAGCGAATTGATTTTTCCGGCCATCGGCAGTTTCACAAGCACATCGCATTTCTCGCGGATCAGACGCCCCATCCCTTTATTCTCATTGCCGATAACGATGGCGACCGGCCCGTCAAAAACCTCGGTATCATACAATTCCTGAACGGCATCGACCACGGTTCCGACAACCCAAACGCCCATTTCCTTCAGCTGATCGATGGTTTGGCCCAGATTGGTCACTCTGGCTACAGGCACGTACTCCACCGCGCCGGCCGATGTTTTGGATACCGTTGCCGTTACCTGCGCGGATCTGCGCTTAGGCAGTATGACGCCGTGAGCGCCCGTGCAGTCGGCCGTTCGGAGAATCGATCCGAGATTGTGCGGATCCTCGATCTCGTCCAGAAGCAGCAGGAAAGGCGGCTCGCCCTTTTCCTCCGCGGCCTTCAGCAAATCGTCCACTTCCACATAAGCATAGGGTGCCGCCTGGGCAACCACGCCTTGATGCTGGACTCCCGGAACCATCTGATCCAGCTTCCGTTTGTCCACATGCTGAATGACGATGCCCAGCTTCTTCGCTTCCGCGATGATCGGCAGGGTCAGATGCTTTTGCGCGTTTTCGGCAATCCATATTTTGTTGATCGTGCGTCCGGATTTGAGCGCTTCCGTGACGGAGTGCTTACCGGCTACTACTTCCTCTTCTTGCATCATGTAGGTCTCCTCCTGCATATCAGCCGGCGTCCCCCTCGCTTGGAAAACCGGCTGTATCGTTTCAATGTTGATGCCTATATTGCCACACGGTTTATTTAACGGACCCCTCGATAAACTCGATGCTCTTTCCGATGAGTTCTCGGAGACGGTCCTGCTCTCCCGCATAATATAAATACCCAACCAGCGTCTCGAATGCCGTTGCATGCCGATATTCCAGCACGTCGGCATTCTTCGGTATGCTGCCTGATTTGGCATTGCGCCCCTGACGCACCACATCGCGCTCTTCTTCCGTCAGCTCCGGATCCAGAAAAGCCAATATCCGGCTCTGCGCCTTCGCCGACACGAAGCTCGTGGCCGAACGGTGCAAGTGATGGGGACGGAGATTAGCCCGTGATATCAGAAACTGCCTCACCGCCACCTCATAAATGGCATCCCCGATGTAAGCGAGCACGATGGGCGGAATTAAACGGGCCGGCTTCGACGGCGGAAAATCAAACCAGCCTACTGCAGGATCCTGATGCTTATCCCCGCTCATTTACGCCGCCAGCGCATGCCCTGCGCCGTATCCTCCAGAACAATGCCCTCGTCCGCCAGCTTGTCGCGGATTTCGTCCGCTCGGGCCCAGTTTTTATTCTTGCGGGCTTCGACACGTTCGGCAATCAGCGCTTCGATTTCCTCATCCAGCAATTCATCCGTACCTGTGTTCACGATGCGGAGCACGCTGTTCATTTCGTTGAAAGCACGCAGCACTTCATGCAGATTCGCGGCAGGAATCGATGCTTCCTTCAGCAGCTGATTCGCCTCGCTAGCCCATTGGAACATCGCGGTAATGGCGTCCGGCGTGTTGAAATCGTCCTGCATTTTCTCGTGAAACTCGACAAGCACGGCCGATATTTTGTCGGCTACGTCCTGGCTGACTTGATCGTCCTTGGAGCCGATCGCCGTGCCCAATCGATGTTCGACGTTTGCCGCCGCATTCGCGAGGCGTTCCACGCTGTTCTGCGCCTGTTCCATCACCTCGTCGCTGTAATTCAGCGGGTTGCGGTAGTGGGTGGACAACATGAAATAGCGCACGGCTTCTTTCGTATATTGTTCGCGAAGTTCCTTAACCAATACGCCGTTACCCAGCGATTTCGACATTTTCTCGTTGTTGATGCGGATATATCCATTATGCATCCAATAGTTCGCGAGCGGTTTGCCCGTCAATGCCTCGGACTGCGCCACTTCGCATTCATGGTGCGGGAACTGCAGATCCTGGCCGCCGCCGTGGATATCCAAGGTATCCCCGAGATAGCGGCGAGCCATGGCGGAGCACTCGATATGCCAGCCCGGGCGGCCGTCGCCCCATGGACTGCTCCAGTAGATCTCTCCCGGCTTCGCGGCTTTCCACAGGACGAAGTCCTCCGGGTTTTCCTTTCGTTTATCCACTTCGATCCGGATCCCGAACTGCAGCTCATCGAGGTTCTGCTGGGACAGCTTACCGTAGTCGTCGAACTTGCGGGTCCGGTAGAATACGTCTCCGCCGTTCTCATAAGCAAAGTCGCGGTCAATAAGCTCCTGGATGAATTCGATGATGCTCTCCATATTGTCCGTTACCCGCGGATTCAATGTCGCTCTGGGTATGCCGAGACCGTCCAAATCCTCGTAATAGGCGTTGATGAACTTCTCCGCAACCTCCGGAACCGTCGTCCCGGTTTGCTCCGCTTTCCGAATCATTTTGTCATCCACATCCGTGAAGTTCACCACGTAGTTCACGTCGTTGCCCTGATTCTCGAAGTACGCTCGAACCACGTCGAAGAAAATCATCGGCCGGGCATTGCCGATATGGATATAGTCGTACACGGTAGGACCGCATACGTAGATCTTTACCTTTCCGGGTTCCTGGGCAACAAACGTTTCTTTCATGCGGGTTAGCGTGTTATAGATTTGCAGTGCCATATTGTATCATCTCAATCCTTTCGTTCCATCGCTTATTGTCTTTTACTTCAAAGCCTGCATAACGCATTGATTCATTTTGAAGATGATGTATCGAAATCGCTATATGAAGTCAGGCGATGCATCGTCCAAGGCATCCAAGGTTACGGGAGTTTATTCTATTCTTCCTTGGCCGAAGACACGACAGCCTCGGAAACCATCGCTTGATGCGAGCTTCCTTTGCTCTCATCCAGTTCCGCCCGGAGCTGGTCGATCTCCTTCTGCATCGAACGGAGCGTATCGACAATCGGATCGGGCAGATTCGTGTGATCCAGCCGGTCGCGCACCCGCTCCCCGTTCTGTTTCACGACTTTGCCGGGATTGCCGACAACGGTGCTGTTCGGGGGCACGGGCCTTAATACGACCGCATTGGATCCGATGTTACAGTTATCCCCAATCGTAAAAGAACCTAGCACTTTCGCTCCGGATCCGATGACCACGTTGTTGCCGATGGTCGGATGCCGCTTGCCTTTTTCCTTACCGGTTCCCCCAAGGGTCACCCCCTGGTAAATCACCACGTCGTCTCCGATCTCGCAGGTCTCTCCAATGACAACCCCCATGCCATGGTCGATGAACAGCCGATTCCCGATACGGGCGCCCGGATGAATCTCGATGCCTGTCATGAACCGGCTGATCTGAGATATGATCCGTGCCAGCGTATACCACCGCCGCTTGAATAATGCATGAGCCACCCGGTGCGCCCACAGGGCGTGAAGTCCCGAGTAGGTGAATACCACTTCAAAAAGTCCCCGGGCAGCCGGGTCATTCTCGAACACTGTCCGAATATCCGATTTCATCTGTTTAAACATGAACGCTCCCTCTTTCCCCTCTTCCAATCGCGCATGCAGCTTGCCATCCATCGTTATTCCTGTAATAAAAAACGCCCCTGCAGCTTATCGCTGCAGAGGCGCTAGACCGCGGTTCCACTCTGCTTCGAACCGGCATAAGACTCCTCCCTTCGTCAGGGACGGATTCTACCGATTCTCTTCATGTCATTAACGGCAGACGACCGGCATGATCTAACGATTGCGTTCGCTTCAACCATGCAGCTCACAGGTGCATTTCCGCTGCAGGCGACGGGACAACTCTCAGCCGGCAAATTCAAGTGGTTCTTGTCTTCTGCCGATTGTCCTCTCTGGAACGTGCCTGTTTTACGCGTACTTCTCCTGATCGTAGCTTTTTAAACGTTTATATTTGTTGATCCAGGCTTCATAAATAATCGCGTTGCTCAATAGAGACGCTGCGCTGACGGATCGTGTTTCCGATCGCTGTTGCCTTCCGATTTCTTTAACGATATTAATTAGGTTGAAATCGGAAGGCAAAGGCGAACGCTTCGCTTCTCCAGCACAATTCCGTCCTCTGACGCTACTTCCCTGTATGAGTAAATGCACCATTTAATAAAACCCTTAAATCAAAGATTATTTCACTTATAGTTTGGTGTAATTATAACTGATGATATACGGGCTGACAAGGAACGTTTATTGCGGATGCCGCCCGACTTATGCGCCTTTGATCTGGGAACGCAGACGGTCAAGCACGCGATCCCTGCCAAGCAGCCAAATCGTCTGGTTCAAGTCGCGGCCATGGGTTTGTCCCGTCAAGGCTACGCGGATCGGCATGAAGAGCTGTTTGCCCTTAAACCCGGTCTCCTTCTGAACTTCCTTGATCATGGCAGCGATCTTCTGCGCGTTAAACTCATCGGACTGTTCGATCTTCGCCAGGAATGCGGACAGTACGGCAGGCACCTGCTCGCCGCCCATCACTTCGATCCCCTCGGCATCCAGCTCCAGGTGCGTGCGGAAGAATACTTCCGACAGATCCACGATATCCGAAGCCGCCGTCATCTGCTCCTGATAGAGCGCAACGAGCGCGCGTGCCCATTCCTCCTGCTCGGCCGTAAGCTCGGACGGCAAACGGCTGGCTTTCTGCAAATGCGGAATGGCCAAATCGGCGATCCGGTCCGGATCCGCGTTCTTAATGTACGTGTTATTCATATGAGCCAGCTTGTTCGTGTCGAATACCGCCGGGCTCTTGGACAGGCGATGCTCATCGAAGATCGAGATCAGCTGCTCTTGGGAGAACACTTCCTCTTCCCCTTCCGGAGACCAGCCCAGCAGCGAGATGAAGTTGAACAGCGCTTCAGGCAAATAACCAAGCTGGTCATACTGCTCGATGAACTGGATGATCGATTCGTTGCGCTTGCTCAGCTTCTTGTGATCCTCGCCCACGATCAGGGTCATATGCCCGAACTGAGGGGGCTCCCACCCGAAGGCTTCATAGATCATCAGCTGACGCGGCGTATTGGAGATATGATCCTCCCCGCGCAGCACATGGCTGATCTTCATGAGATGATCATCCAAAGCTACCGCAAAATTGTAGGTAGGAATGCCGTCTTTTTTGACGATCACGAAGTCGCCCGTCTCTTTGCTGTTAAACGAAATCGTGCCCTTCACCATATCGTCGAACGTGTAGACGCGGTCTTCCGGCACGCGGAAGCGGATGCTCGCCACGCGGCCTTCAGCCTCAAGCGCCTGTCGCTGCTCTTCGGTCAAATCGCGATGCTTTCCGGAATAGCGCGGCGTTTCGCCCCGAGCCATCTGCTCTTCCCGCTCCTGCTCCAGCTCTTCCTCCGTACAGTAGCAGCGGTAAGCAAGCCCGCGATCCAGAAGGTCCTGCCAATATTCTTTATAAATATCAAGGCGCTCGGTCTGGCGATAAGGTCCGTACTCGCCCCCGACATCCACGCTCTCGTCCCAATCCATGCCCAGCCACTTCAAGTACTTCAGCTGGCTCTGCTCGCCGCCTTCCACGTTGCGTTTCACATCCGTATCTTCGATGCGGATAATGAATTTCCCGTTGTTCTTGCGGGCGAATAAATAATTGAATAATGCCGTTCTGGCATTGCCGATATGTAAATGTCCCGTTGGACTCGGTGCATAGCGCACGCGGACTTCTCCGGTCATTGTAACCCCTCCGCTTCCCTATTCTACAAAGTTTCCCCGTTCAAAAACTCCCTTTTTGAACGCATACTTCAAGATGATAGCACACCTTTTACAAGGCAGACAACCGACTGCGCGGCGATTCCTTCGCCCCTGCCGGTAAACCCGAGCTGCTCGGTGGTGGTCGCCTTCACGTTCACTTGATCCACCTCGGCATCCAGCGCTTTGGCGATCACTTCCGCCATTTGCGGAATGTATGGCGCCATCTTCGGCTTCTGGGCAATAATCGTGGAATCGATGTTACCCAGTCTATACCCGCGTTCCTTCGCCATGACCCATACCTGTTCCAAAAGCTTCAGGCTGTCGGCGTCTTTAAAGGCAGGATCGTTATCGGGAAAATGGCGTCCGATGTCGCCAAGCCCCAGCGCCCCCAGGATCGCGTCCGTCACGGCGTGCAGCAGCACGTCGGCGTCGGAGTGCCCAAGCAGACCTTTGTCATGCGGAATCGTGACACCTCCGATGATGCACGGCCTTCCTTCTACGAGCTGATGTACGTCAAACCCTTGTCCTACTCGAATCATTCCATGTCCTCTCCCTTACGTTTCTGTAAAAAAGCCGCATATTCCAGATCCTCCGGCGTGGTGATTTTGATGTTGCTGTATTTCCCCTCCACCACGGTGACCGGATGCCCTGCCCGCTCCATCAGCATGGCGTCATCGGTGCCGGCAAATCCCTCCTTCGCCGCAGCTTCATGCGCGGACAGCAGGTCGGAAAGACGAAAAGCCTGTGGGGTCTGGACGGCCCACAGACTTTGACGGTCCGGGGTACCTGTAATCAGCCCCTTACCGTTCACCTGCTTAATCGTATCCTTCACGGGAACCCCGAGTACCGAGGCGCCTTCGCGGATCGCCGCATCGCGGCAGGCTTCAATTTCCTCTTGCGTTACGAACGGCCTTACGCCGTCATGTATCATTACCCATTCTGAAGAGATTTGCTTGATGCCTTGATATACGGACTGTTGTCTCTCGCTTCCGCCCGGGATTACGGCAGACACCTTATCCAAACCGTATTCCTGCACCCAGAACTGACAGCGAGAAACATCATCCATCCCCGTTACAAGCACAATTTCCTGCAGCCATGGTATCCGGCTGAATGCTTCAAGCGTATGAACGATAATGGGCTTACCGTCCAGAACCAAGTACTGCTTGCTCTCCCGGGTGCCCATCCTCGTTCCTTTTCCCGCCGCTACGATGACGGCGCCGAAGTTACTCATCACACACCAAACTCCTGTCTCACCCAAAACGCCACAAAAGGACGAATACCGGATATGTATATCCCCATCATACCCCTTTACTGGGCTTTTTCCAACAGTTTTGGTTTCGCGAAGATCATCCGGCCCGCCGAGGTTTGCAGTACGCTGGTAACGAGCACCTCCATCATCGTGCCGATATACTCGCGTCCGCCCTCCACTACGATCATCGTGCCGTCATCCAGATATGCGACGCCCTGACCATGCTCTTTGCCGTCCTTGATAATCTGCACCAGAATTTCTTCTCCTGGCAGAACCACCGGCTTCACCGCGTTGGCCAGGTCGTTAATGTTCAACACCGACACGCCCTGCAGCTCGCAAACCTTGTTCAAGTTGAAATCATTCGTGACCACTTTG
>NZ_AEXS01000075.1:0-11729 GCF_000204455.1 Paenibacillus sp. HGF5
AAGATTTGCCCTCCATGCCGTGAATGATGGCATTTTCCACCAAAGGCTGAAGCAGGAGCTTGAGAATCGGAACCCCCTTGCTCTCTTCCGAAATTTGATAATCCACAGTGAAATTGTCCATGAAACGAAGCTGCTGGATTCGTAAATAGTAGTGCAGGTGGGTAATGCTCTCCTCAATCGTAAACACCTGTCTGCCCTTGTTCAGGCTCAACCGGAAAAACTTCGACAGGTTCATCACCATCTCGCTGATCTCATCCGCATCGTAGTTTTTGGCCGTCCAATAAATCGAATCGAGGGTGTTATACAGAAAATGCGGATTGATCTGGGATTGCAGAAACTTCAGCTCCGTTGTCGTCAATCGCAGCTGCTGCTCGTAGTGATCCTCGATCAGATGCTTCTGCACGACAGCCATTTTGTTAAACGACTGGATGAGAAAACCGAATTCGTCCTTCCGCTTGGTGTCGACATGAATGTTCAGCTCTCCGCTGCTGAGCCGTTTCATCCCGCGCGACAATTTCAACACAGGTGAGGCAATCCCGCTGTACACCACCCATGAAATGATAATGGCCAGCAGGATGCTCAGCCCGATGATCGCAACCGTGAACAGGCGCAGCTGATCGGTCTCTTTGTACAGCTCGCTTTTCGGCTGAACCAGCTCAAGACGCCATGTGGAGTAATCCGAATCAATCGTGACCGTCATCTCCTTGTCGGTAATATCCTCCTGATACACTCTTCCGGTCTCCACCACCACTTCTCCCCTTTCGTTCAGCAGGGCGATGCGGCTGTTCTCGGACGGGAGCAGCGTCTTGATGATATTCAGCAGCTTGCTTTTATTAAAAGACACCACCAGCAGATTCGACTGCCGTTCGCTGTTGTACAGGTCCATGGCCCGAATCAGGGAAATGCTGTCCGTATTGGTCATCTGGCCAAACGTAATGCCCTCCGCCACTGGGGCTTCCGACATGACGTAGGAAATCCCCGTTCCGTTCCGTCGCGCAGCTTCCACCAGCCATTCCTGCTGCGTCTCGCCCGTCAGCTTTTTGCCGCCGTAATGGGTAGAGATGAACATGTTGGAAGCCCGATGATACACCGTAATTTGGGATACGAACCGGTTTACCGAAACGGAATTCGACAGCTGCTCCAAAATGTGCGAGAAATCCACGATCGATTGAGGGGAGAAGTTGGTGCTGTTTTTGTTAAGAAGCTCGTTCATTCCTGGATCCCCTGCAATCAGGGTCGATATCTCCTCCACGTTTTGCAGCGCCAGATCAAAATGATTCATCGCCGACGACAGCGCCATCTCCGTCCTCCCCACCGCCTGTTCGTAGAGAATATCCCGGGACCGCTCTACGGCGAAGAGGCTGATAATGACCAGCGGCAGCAGGATCAGCAGAAAATAACCGGTCAAGCGGGTTTGAATGTTCTGCGAAAACCGATCCCGGATCCAGCGAAACAAGTCGATCACTCGGTCCCCCGCGCTCTTGGCCGCCAGCATTATTGTTTGGAGTACCATTCATTCACTTCCTTCGTGATTTCATCTCCCCCTTCTTCCTTCCAGGTCTTCACATAGTCGTCGAATGCGTCCAGCGGCTCAAGCCCCATGATGATTTTCGTGAACACATCCTCCAGATTTTTAAGCTTCGTGTTGTATTTCGTCATCCCGGGGGTAGGAACTCCGTAGAATGCATTCGGAATAATATGCTGATTGATCAGCTGCAGATTGTTGTACAGATTGAAGTCCCCGAGCGAATCAAGCCGTTCCTTGAACAGCAATTGATCCGGCACGTCGACAAGGGACTGGTAAATGCCGCGGTATAAATGCTTGTCGTGCAGCGCGAAATCCGTTACGATCGCCCCGTCCTCCCAGCGCCAGATTTCGTTCTCGAAGCCGAGTTTCAGCGTCTTGTAGTCGCTGGCAACGAAGTCTAAAAACTGGATTACTTCGGCAGCCTTCTCCGATTCGGCCGGTATGACGTTATAACCTCGTATGATGTCCTTCCCTTCAACGCCTTTAAATCCGTCCGGTCCCGTCGGATACGGAAGCGGCATCCATTCGGCCTCGGGGTCCTTGCTCATATTGGCCGCAATCGGTCCGCGCGTATCGTACCAAGCCGCGGAGAACAGGCCGACCGTGCCGTTTTCTATTTTTTCGAACAGATTGTTTTGCAGGTTTAAAGGAAATTCCCGATCGAGCAGGTTCTCCTGATACAGCTTGGCAAAAAAAGCGAGGGCTTCCTTCGTTTCCGGCAAAATGCTTCCGTTCACCAGCTGCCCGTCCCGTTCAAACCACGTATTCCGCTGCGTGCCGAAAGCGCCGAAAAACGGCGAAGACCTTCCCAGGCTCGAGGTCAAGGTTAAACCGATCGTATCCTGGACCCCATTACCGTCAGGATCATCCAGGGTGAAGGCACGAATGACTTCGTAATATTCCTCCAGCGTTTCGGGCGGCTGTAAGCCGAGCCGATCGAGCCAGTCCTTCCGGACATACATCAATTCGGCTCCAGTCACCTCATTCAAGCTCGGAACCGCATAGATTTTACCGCCGTACCGGACCCGATCCCAGACCTCCGGCGGAATTTTTTCTTTCAGGTGAGGGCCGTACTCGTCGATTAATTCATCCAGCGGCATAAAGGCCTTCTGCTTGACGTAATTGTCGAACCACACCGGCTCGTACGTATGGAGCATATCCGGCAAATTGCCTGAGGACATAATGACATCGAGCTTCTCGTTGTATACCTCGGGCGGAGGAAGATTGACTCCGATCTCGAGCCCCGTACGCTCTTCGATGTAATTCAGGTACGGATTGTCATTCTCGTCCATTCCTGCAGGGAACGTCATCCCCAGACTGGAAATGACGATGTTGATGGATGCGCCCTTGGGTAGATTCTCCGGCGGATTCTCCTCCTCCGAAGACCCCGGGCCGTTGCACCCGGCAGCAAGGAGCATCAAAATTACGCATACGGGAAGCAATAGAACGTTACCTTTAAGCAGCCTTGACACCCCTCGATCACCATGTTGACTAAATTCATCATTACAGGCCGTGTTCTTCGGCATATGTCCTCACTCCCTCCAGCTAGTAAGCTAATATTACTATATAACGATTATGTCGTGAGTAAGATCACCTTAATAATCATTCTCCTAATAAAGCGCTGCTTCCTTCACCCCGCACAAAAAGAAAAAGCCGACCCTGGTCATTCCCGAACCAGGGTACGGCTATTCATGAAGCAAACAGCTTCTATTTCGGCTCCTCTTGGTCGCCGCCATCCTCCAGCAGCGGAACCTCTTTGCGCTGCTCTTCCGCTTGAACTTGAATTACTTCGAACGTTCGGCCGCAGTGGGCGCAAAATTTGGCATTCACGGCTGAACTGTTCCCGCACCCTCGGCATATTTTCTCATCCGTAAGGTTGGCAATCTGGAGCAGATTTTGTTCGATTTCGAAATTCAATTGATGAATCTTGGCCACGTAGCTTTGGATGCTCTCCTGATCAGGCGGCCACTTCCCTGCTTCGGTTGAAGCGAATACAACCTTGCCGATTTCCAGGAGCTGTTCGTCGATATCGCTTTTTTTGCCGTTGTTCTGCAGCTTTAACCGATTGATCTCCACCAGCGTTTTAGCTTTGTTTCCGGCGTCCGATACGCCGGCTTTAAATTTATCAAAAAAACTCAAAGCAAACTCTTCCCCTCTCTGTTCGCAAAATGGAATCCGTGTTTATTTTATTCCTTAAACGATATTCTCAGAATTTTATCATGCTCGGTATAGTTCACGCCAGCGCCCAGCCCCCGTGCAAACACCTGAATGGGAACATACGTCACGCCGTCAATCACTTGGGGAGCGACCGCAACGGTTTCCGATTTGCCATTATAATAAACGGTTTTGCTTCCGATCGTGAGCGTGACTTTATGATTGCCTCTCTGCACGCCGATGCTGGCCGCATCGCGATTCCAGTTGACCTTAGCCCCCATGCCCTCCGCAATTTCCCGCAGCGGCACCAGATTGATGTTGTTATACACCAATGGCTCGCTATTAAATTTTACCACGCTGCCGTTGACGTAAACCTTAAGGCCGGACTTAGCATAAGCCGGAGCCGCGGGCTTCGGCGCTGCAGGCTTAGCCGTGCTCTTTTGCGATGATTTCGACTTAGGCGCGGATGAAGACGACTTGCTTCCGGAAGAGCTCCCACCGCCGTTATGATAATGATACTCGCCATATGACAGACCCCAGCGTTCGCAATTGGTTCGGCAGGTATGCCCTCCGTTGGCATCCGTTCGTCCCGGATGCGCAGATACGACAGAGCCGGATACAAGCAATAAAGCAAGGGTGCAGCCTATCCATTTTTTCTTCATGCCTAAATAACCCCTGGTATAATATTCCTCTACTATTCTAGCATATTCTTATATAGCTGATTGATATATAGAGTTACACTATATAGAAGGTGAATTGTTACCAGGCCGACGTTCCTGCATTGTTTCACTTTCATCTCCCGCGTTTATTCGTTACATATAACAGATCCTTTTGTGCCACAATATTGCCAGAAAGGAATGAGAGCCTAATGAGCAAAAAGAAACCTGAATTTGACGGTCAATTCCCCGGCGTGGATCCGATCCCCGAGCCCGACCGGCCGGATCAGGCCGCAACCGATAAACTCGACGATCTTGTCCTCGGCGTTTTGGAAGATAAGGATCAAGCGAAAGCCGATATCGGGCCCGATACGGAAAACTATGATAAGCTACGCAAAAAATAGAAAAAGCATCGCTTCTATATAATGTAAAAAATTGAATCGATCTGTAAAAGTGTTCAAAAATAATTTATCGTTCTCATTTTGAGAACGATTATTTTTATGTTATGATTAACATAGAAGCTTGGGACGAAGGGGGAGTAACCGTGAACTGTTTCTTAAAAACGGCAAGAATTGCATGGATGCTGGTGCTTGTTCTGGTTACGGCATTTGCCCTATATATTCCCGTCCAGGAGTATTACAGCAACGAAACCCAAGATGAGCGGTATGTTTACAAGCATGACCATCATCTGAAAGCGGCTGTTCTGAAACACTCTCAAATTCTCTCCAAACTTAAGGCAGCCGGCAATACCATAGCGCTGTTCTTATTGATGTCGGCCATTGTGATGCAGCAGGCTCCCAAAACACGTCTGCCCTATCGGCCGATTATTCCGCTTCGACTCCGGCTTTTAGTATTATTCCCCATTAAGTTCACATCGAAGTTCGTCTAGTCCTCCACACTTTTTCGCATTCCAACTGACTGCGGTTTCTTAAATTTGCCAATTTTTCTTTTCCCATGCAACAACAGTAAACAGCCTGCGCAGATTGACCTGTGCATTAGGGTTTATTAAAGACTGTGCAATTTCATCGTGAATGGATTGTTTTATTTGGCTGCGTGTATTTTTGATATCCGTGTGATCGGTGTGCAAAACAACTAAAAAGTGTATTTCTTAGGAGGACTCTAATCTATGCATGTTCGCGAAACAGATTTGCCTGGAATCGGTAAGAAATTCGTAATTGATACCCGCGGTGGCGATAAACTGGTCATCATCATTCATGACGACGGCCGCCGTGAAATGTACCATTATGAATATGACGATCCGGACGAAAGCATCTCCATGATTTCCCTGGACGATGACGAGGCCCGTCAAATTGCGGCCATCGTCGGCGGTCTCACGTATAAACCGAAGGCGCTCGAAACGATCGACATGGCGCTGGATGAATTGATCATCGAGTGGTACCGCATCGAGCCCCACTATTACGGGGCAGGTAAATCGATTGGCGATCTGGGCGTACGCCAAGCCTCAGGCGCAACCATCATCGCAAGAGTTGACAAAAACAGCAAACAAATCAATCCCGGACCTGACGTTATCATTACACCGGATTCGACGCTCGTCGTCGTAGGTGAACGTCAACAACAGCGGCTATTTAAACAAATCTTGATGAACGGACGTGGTTGATGAATGGATCATTTGGTTTTAGAAGTAGGATTGGCGATTGCCTTGATCGCCCTGGCGGGGTTGCTATCAGCTAAACTCCGGTTTTCCGTCGTCCCTTTCTATATTCTGGTGGGGATGGCGGTTGGGCCTCATGCTTTTCATTTTGGATCTTTCGATTTTCGTTTTATAGAAAGTGCTCCGCTCATCGACTTTATGGGGCGGATCGGCGTACTCTTCCTTCTGTTCTATCTCGGACTCGAGTTCTCGGTCGGCCGATTGATCAAATCGGGCAAGTCCATCGTTGTAGGTGGCAGCATCTACATTGCCATTAACTTTACACTTGGACTGATGATCGGGATCTTTGCCGGATTTCCCTTGGCGGAGACGCTCATTGTCGCAGGCATAACGACCATCTCCTCGAGCGCTATCGTAGCCAAGGTGCTGGTCGACTTGAGAAGAACGGCGAATCCGGAGACCGAGATGATCCTCGGGATCATCATGTTTGAGGACGTATTCCTCGCTGTATATATCTCGATTCTTTCCGGGCTCGTATTGAGCGGCTCCTCGTCGCTGGGCGGCGTCCTGATATCTGCCGTGATCGCTCTTGGATTTATGCTGCTAGTCATTATTATCGGGCGTAAAGCCGTACCGCTTCTGAATAAAGCATTGAATATACGGTCTAACGAATTGTTTGCCTTGGTCGTATTCGGCGCGTTGTTCCTGCTCGCAGGATTCGCTGAAACGATTCATGTTGCCGAGGCCATCGGCGCGCTGCTCGTCGGGCTTGTTCTGGCCGAAACCGAGCATCGTGAACGCATTGAGCATTTGATATTACCATTCCGCGATTTCTTTGGAGCCATATTCTTCTTTAGCTTCGGTTTAACGATAGTACCGTCCGAGCTTGGCGGAGCTGTGTGGTTATCGCTGATCGCCGTGATCATCACGCTTCTTGGCAACTTCATTGCAGGCATGCTTGCCGGCCGCAGCGCCGGATTGTCTTCGAAAGCATCCTCCAATATCGGTCTGACGATTGTATCCCGCGGGGAGTTTTCCATCATTCTCGCCAATATGGGGAAAGCCGGCGGGCTTGCAACCTTCATTCAACCGTTCGCAGCCCTGTATGTACTGATACTCGCCATACTCGGACCGCTGCTGACCAAGGAGTCCAAGCACGTCTATAACTTCTTGAACAAGATATTTAAATTTAAAGATCATAAGGAGAAGAAACCGGTTAAACCGAAGCTAAAGGATAAAAGTGCCAGCGGATAAAGGAGGGTACATTGCCTATGGTTCAAGCCCCGGTTCGGACAACGAACGGTGCACAAGAGGCCGCAAGCAAGGCAAGTACACGAAGAAGACTGAGCATGGCTGCCATCGGAGGACTGATCGCAGCGTTCGGTTTGGATTTATTTCTTGTTCCTAGCGGAATCATCGCGGGCGGCGTAACGGGAATCTCTGCGCTCGCTTCGCATCTGACGGGACTTCATACGGGCATGTTTTTGTTTGCATTAAATCTGCCCTTGCTTCTGCTGGCCTATCGCCGGTCGAACCGGGAAAAAGCCGTCATTGCAACCGTCGGGCTGCTGACGTTTTCCGTATGCTCGATCTTGTTCTTTCCGATTCCCGCTCTCATCGACAGCAAGATCGGGAGCGCAGGCATCGGCGGCATTTTCCTCGGTCTCGGCATCGGCATCGGCCTTCGTTACGGCGTCGTCCTGGATACGCTCCAGATGCCGAAGATCCCCCAGCAGCTATCGCAGCTGCTGACCCGGCTGAAACTGCCCTACGTCCATATCATGATCAATCTGTTGGTACTGACTTTGGCGGGGCTCCTCCTCGGCTGGGAACGGGCGATGTATTCGGCCATCGCGTGCCTGATGGCACTGGAGACCGGGCGCGTTACGACTTCAAGCCTTCCGCTTAAACGGGAGGTACGGATTCGAAGCATCAGCGAAGCGGAAATCCGGCACACCATGAAAGCCATCATGGGGTATGATCCCCAATCGGCACAAGACAAGGGTGAAGGCGCGAACCACGGTGAGCCCGCCCATTCGCAGCAGCTGGTCTACCGGGTTCATATTCTGGAAATGCCCAGGTTCAAATCCATCGTGTTTAGCTTGGATCCGAATGCCGAAATCACCATCATCCAAAAATAAATCGGCTTTTCCATTTAAACAGGCCGGTTAGGGGTACCCCTAACCGGCCTGTTTTTTTTAGATATCAGAAAGTATAAACTCCAAAGCTTAGGCGCCTTCCTGATATCGCAAGAAAAACATCCCCTAACCGCGGTCTGTCTTCTGGGAAAGTGCGTCGATAGACGTTTTTCTTATGAAATCCCGACTATTTGCGAAACTGCTGGATCAGAAACAGAATCAACGAGCCCACCACGCTGATGACGAGGCAGGTTACGATCGGAAAATAAATTTTGACATTGGGTTTATCCACGACGATGTCGCCCGGCAGCCGGCCGACGAATCGGCCAATGACAGGCCACAGCAGCCCGATCACGATCAGGGCGCCGCCAATCCATAATAGAGCCTTTGTTACAGGATGCAAGTTACGTCACCTCATTCATCAGAATACGCAGGTTTCCTTGTATCATAATGGATTTGAGGTGCCGTCAGCAAGGGCTGGGCTGGTCCGGTCATACGGACCGAGCCGTCATCCTTTCACCGCTCCCGCCGTCATCCCGTCAATAAAGTATTTCTGAAAAGCCATGAACAAGATGAAAATCGGAATGATCGAGAAAAAAGAGCCGACAATCAATAAATCATAGTTGTTCCCGTAAGGAGTCAACAGCGTCTTCAACCCGATCGGAAGCGTGTACTTGCGATCATCGCTTAGCACCATGAACGGCCACAGGAAATTGTTCCAGCTGTTCATGCCGTTCAGAATCGCCATGGCTGCAAAGGACGGCTTCATCACGGGCAGGATCAACCGTACATAGATCCCGTATTCGCTGGCCCCGTCGACCCGACCTGCCGCAATCATTTCTTTTGGAACCCCTCTTAAATACTGCCTGAAGAAGAAAATCGTGGCCGCGCTTGCGATCCCCGGCAGCACAATCGCCGAGTACGTATTCATAAGGCCCAGATTGTACGTCAGGGAGTATAACGGTAGAAGAAGAATTTCAAAAGGAACCATCATAATCAAAAGCACGCAGATAAACAAAAAGTTCTTGCCGATAAAATCATAGGCTGCAAACCCATAGGCAACGGTTGCGCTGACCAGCAGGGTTAACGTGACCTGCACCACCGTGAGGAGCAAGGAGTTAATAAACCACATGAAGTAGGAGTGATCGCCCGTAAACAGGTAGGCGAAATTGTCCAGGCTCATCACCGACAGATCAAATTTCAAATTCAGGCCATACCGAATCAAATCCTCGCCGGGTTTGAAGGAAGCGATGGTGACGGCATAAAAAGGCACCAGGATCAGAAAGCACAGTATGGAGAACAAGATCAAGAGGATTATTTTGACCAGCGTTTCTCTTCTCATCCTCAATCCTCCTTCTTGAACATGCCGGAGAGCTTCAGCTGCGTCAGGTTAATGATCATGGTGATTGCCAGCAGCACGATCCCTACAGCGGCGGCATAACCCAAATTGTTCTTCTCGATGCCTTGACGGTACAGGTAACCGACAATCGTGAGGCCGATATTCTTCGGAGAATTGTTGCCGTTCCAGAGCATCATGCTTTCGATAAACATGGCAAGCCCCGCATAAATGCTGATCGTTAACACATAAATCGTGGTCGGCTTCAACAAAGGCATCGTGATTTTGGTAAACTTCTGAAAGGCCGAGGCCCCGTCGATGGATGCCGCCTCATAGTATTCACCCGGAATGTTCTTGAGTCCCGATAAAAAATAAAGCATATTGACTCCCGTCCACCGCCAAGTGGCGAGAGCCACCAGCGCGATATAGCCGGTGACCTGTCCCTTCAGAAACTTCACCGGATCGATCCCGAACCACCCCAGGATGCTGTTGATCAGGGATCCTTCCATCTCGCCGAACATGAGCCGGAAGATGGTGCCCGCCACAACGACCGACGTCAGTGCAGGGAAGAAAAAAGACGACTTGAAAAACTCCCTCCCCCACATGAACTTGTTGTTGATCAGCACCGCGAACAGCATGGGAAACGGAATCAGGATCAGAAGCGTCAACACCATGTAAATCGCGCTGTTCGTGACTGCCTTCAAAAAGACGCCGTCCCCCATCAGCTTCCCGTAATTAGCCAAGCCGACCCAATCCGCTTCCTGCCCCAGCTGCGTTTTCTGAAAGCTCATGCTGAATGAGCTGCCGAGCGGAAACACCCAGAACACGAGGAATACCAGAATAAACGGCAGGACAAACACGTAAGGAGCAACCTTTTGAGAGTACAGAAATTTTTTAATCATGATTCGACTCCTTTAAATGAGAGCCGCTCACCGACGATCCATGAGCAGCTCTTCGTTTTTGTACCGTATAAGCGAACGTTATTTCAATTCCTGTTCGATTTGCTTCTGGGCGTCATTCAGGGCTTCGGTAATGTCCTTGCCGTCCTCAAAAATCTCGTTGAAGGTGGTTGTGCACAGGACGTTGTTGATGGTGGGCGATGCGGAGGTCGATTTGATTAACCGGATTTCATCCCGGATCTCATTCAGGACATCGAACGGGTTATTGACGAAATATTTCACGAACTGATTCTCGGCATTGTGCGTAACATCCTTCATATCCCAAACGTCCATATTGACCGGATCGAATCCAAGCGTGTTCCAAATTTCTTTATTGGCATCCAGGGACAGCTTGGCGAAGGCCAGAAAATCTTTTGCCAGCTGCACGTCTTTTGCCGTCTTGGTCACGACCGTGCCGGTTCCGCCGCCGCCAACGGACCGGGGCATTCCTTCTTCGATGACCGGAATCGGCGCGATGGCTATTTTTCCCGACAAATCGGACATGTAGTTGGTATATCTGGACATTTGCCATAACGGCATGAAAGCCGTGGCATAATTTCCTGCATTAAACTCGCCGTAGGCCTCTTCGGTGTCAGGCTGACCGCCGGCGATGGTGGCGATGACATTACTGTCCTGCAGATCCTTGAGCAGCGTCATGGCCTTCACCATCGGCTCCGAATTCACGATCGGATTGCCGGAATCGTCCGTCAGATCCGCGCCTTGCTGCGCGAGCAGCATGGAAGCTTGCCAAGCCGCGCTTGTATCGGCCGTCCCCATATATTTGCCGGTTTTTTCATATACCTGAATACCGGCCTGCTTGAAATCCTCCCAAGTCACGATATCCTGATAATTGACCCCGGCCTCCTCCATAATCTCGGTATTATAGAAGGCGACGGAAGCTCCGACATGGGTCGGGATGCCGTAATTCACATCCTCCTTGCTGTAAAGGTCGATACGGGATTTCACGATGGTATCCCGGTATGGATCAATGACGTCGTTGAGCGGTTCAAGCTGCGGCGTGCCGGCAAGGAAATCCGGAAACTTCCCAAGCTCGATATCCGCAATGTCGGGGGCACCCGTCCCCGATTGAACCGCGATGGATAATTTGTTATGCATGTCGTCATAAGGCATGACCGTTACGTTCAGCTTGATCTGGCGATCGGGATTCTCCGTGTTCCATTTGCCGAGCATTTTCTCGAAGTGCTGGCCGTGCAGCTCAACAAACGTCCAATACGACAGCTCCGTAGCGCTTTCTCCCGCCCCTCCGTCCAGAACCGAGGTTTCGCCGCCGGCATTGTTCGATTTGCCGCATCCCCACAGGAAGAGCGTCATACATAACACCATGAATACAACCATCCATCTTTTCA
>NZ_AEXS01000074.1:0-63135 GCF_000204455.1 Paenibacillus sp. HGF5
AAAAACCACTGTCGATGTAATCGATGGTGGTTTTTATTTGTTTATGGGACTTTTGATGCTTTGCCGTGTTAAGAGATCCAACGCTATAAATAGCACTAAACGTAAGTGCCGGCGGCTTTTCTGTTATATAACATGATCTTAAAATTGACGTAAACAGATGAAGATTTTGTTACCGATACCACGCCGAAAATCAGTATAATAGAATTAGGCATAATCGGGTAAGTGTTTACCGATTTACGCAGGCTATAGGAATGAAGGCCTGATTGGAAGGTTCTCCATTAACCAACCAACTATGAATACTCATCTGGAGACCGGTTATTGTGGGGGAAGGAGGACAATGACATGTTGCGTAAAAGTGGTCTGCATGTGGCAGGAATGATCTGTGCGGGTACGATACTGTTAATCGGATCCGGATGCGGGGCATCCACGGAACCAAGCTGGAAATCCTTTGACGGGGCAGCGAATGTGAAATCATTCCCGGTTCCGAAGGAAGCGAATAAAACGGAGCAGACAACAGGCAATAGTGACTTGGATTATGTACGCTATGCGCTTCCAGGCTTGAAGGAAGACGACAGTATTCCTGAGCCTTACTTGGATGAAATCGAGTCCTGGGGATGGAAGCAGAAGGAAGTTGAAGACAACGGGTCTTCGTTAGTGTTTGAAAAAGGTAAAAGTATCGTCCACCTTTCGGTGCAAGACGATTTTCTCATAATCACGGTTCCTGCTCAGCTTAAGAAACAAGTCATACAAGGATTGGAAAGCAATAAAGCGAATGAATAAAGACCTCTTCCGGCTTCGGAATGAGGTCTTTATTTCATGTATAACGGAATAGGATTGCAACGCTATGTAGTAAATTCAAACACGAAAATTTCCTTGCTTTATTGCTGGTAGTATGAGATATCCTGCTCATTCATTTTTAACATCCCGTCTTTACGCTGACCGCTCAGGCGCAGCATGGTATAACCTCGCGGAAGAAGCAGCCATAGATGCCAGAACACAATCGCAATGGCAAACGGCAGCGATGACCAGAAGGCCATGATAGCGCTTAAGACTATCCCTATCCAACAGGTATAGAACTGCACCAACATGAATACGCGACGGCTGACATGTTGATCCGGGATATAACCAAGCCAAGGCAGCCTCAGCCTGAAGCGCCAGCGCTTCCGATAGCCTGTTCCCAGGAGGACAAGCACGGTATGACCAATAACGTACTGGATCCATAACATAAGCGGAAAAGCGATGAGCATATAGAGCAGAAAGTACGGAGACACCCATAGGGTCCCTGCAGCTGCAGCAAGCCAAGGCAGACTTAAGTAGAGGATGAGCAAGCTTCTGGAAATCTGGATTTTCTTGATTAATCGGTAGTGATAAAAGGTGGCTTGACCGTGTGGATCTGCCATTGGGCTATGCCGTCCCCCTTTAAATAGAAGATAAATTTCGATAGACGAGAAGTTTTAGTCTTTTATGTTTTTATCGGACAAAATCATATTTTTATTAAGCTGAAAAAAAAGGTACAGACACAAGGCCATCAAGGGGTACATATAAATAAAGCGTAGAAAGATATCCTATGAAAAGGTTTAAAATAATAGAAACTGTGTCATACTAATAGGAAAAGGATCAAGGTGGGATGGTTATGGAAGAATTGACCGAACACGTGTGTATCATATGCAATCAGTCGAAGACCGATGGAATCACCATTGTATCGCAATTCGTATGCGAGGAATGTGAATCGGAAATCGTCCATACCAGTGCGGAAGATGCCAAATATCATTTTTTTATCCGTCAATTAAAACAGATTGCGATGCCGAAGAATGCATAGGCGCGGGTACGCGTGTTAAATGGGCCTGAAGTAAGGGCCTTTTTTTGTTTAGAGAGGATTTTCAGGGCATGGAAACGTAGGCGTAGGTTTCAATTTGCGTTAAAATAGGTTAGAGAATGTAATCCGAAGGGATATGTCGATGACTACACATAGAGAGCGTGCCCCACTAACGGAAGCTTTAAGGTTATATCGGGAACGCGGGGCTTCATCTTTTCATGTACCCGGCCATAAGAACGGCAGGGCATACGGGGCAGAAGGTGACGCAGCGGAGATGCTACGAGAGGCGATGCGCATCGATGTGACGGAAATTACCGGAACCGATGATTTATTTCATCCGGAAGGCGTGATTCAGGAAGCGCAGGAGCTGGCTGCCGATTGTTTTGGCGCCGAAGAAAGCTTTTTTCTAGTGGGCGGTAGCACGGCCGGCAATCTTGCGTTGATCCTTACGGTATGCCGTGAGCCGGGCGATCTCGTGCTGGTGCAGCGGAACGTACATAAGTCCGTGTTGAACGGATTAATGCTGGCCGGTGCAAGGGCGGTGTTTCTTCAGCCGGAGCTGGACAAGCAGAGCGGTTTAGCCGTTGCCCCATCAGAAGCTACGCTGACAGCGGCTCTCGAGGCCTTCCCTGAGGCCAAGGGAGTGATCATCACGATGCCGAACTATTACGGGATGGGGAGTGACTTAAGGCCGCTGGCGGAGGCCTGCCATAAGTGCGGAGTGCCGCTGCTGGTGGACGAAGCGCACGGAGCGCATTACGGGCAGCATCCACAGCTGCCGATGAATGCTTTGTCATGCGGCGCGGACGGCGTGGTCCAATCCACGCACAAGATGTTAGCCGCGATGACGATGGGAGCCATGCTGCATGTACAGGGCGGGCTGCTCGACCGGAGCCTGCTGCGCCAGCGGCTGGCGATGGTGCAAAGCTCCAGCCCCTCGTACCCGCTCATGGCTTCGCTGGATCTGGCACGGCGCCTGCTGCACACGCAGGGCGCAGACGCCTTCACGGCTGGCCTGGCTGCCGTGGATGCCTTCCGGCGCGGCCTCGCGAAGCTGCCGCGCTTCGGGCTGCTGCAGCCGCCGCAGCCCGGGGATGGCGCCGCGGGCACAGCCGCCGCGGCGTACACCCGCCAGGACCCGTTCAAGGCGGTCATTTATGACCGCACCGGGGCCCTGAGCGGGTATGCACTCCAGCGCGCATTAGAGGCGCGCGGCTGTGTGCCGGAGATGAGCGACGAGCTGCGCGTCGTCTTATTGTTTACATTGGGATCGACCCGCGAAGATGCGAATCACGTCTTATGGGCTCTTGTGCATATTGTAGAGCAGGGGGAGAAGACGGATGAGACCGGAACGGAACCAGGCACTGCTGCAGAAGGCACGGAATTACTGATCCGGAAATTGCGGGAACAGGGGGATTTCGTGAAGTACGAGCGGCCGGGGATCCACTTGAATGAGGGTTCTTCTCACTTCAATGTCGATGCTAGCTTGTTAACTGAAGAAAGTTCGGTCTCCGATGTTTCCACGTGGAACAATTTGCTGCGACAGGCTCCATATTCAGCTCCAATCTCTTTCTCGCTCAAGCCGATTGACAAGGAGAGATTGGAATCGGTGCCGTTAGCGAAGAGCGCCGGGCGAAAGGCGGCCGAGATGGTTATTCCGTATCCGCCAGGCATTCCGATATTATACCCCGGCGAAGACATAACAGCAGAAATGGAACAAAGGATGCTGGCATTGAGGATGGCCGGGGCCAAGTGTCAGGGAATAACCGATCCCACGCTGCAAACCATCGTCGTTTACAAGGAAAGGTAAAGGATAGAAACCTCCGTTATGCACCGGTACGAAAAACTTGGGGCATATGATCAACAAATAATGAAAGCAGGATACGCTATGAATAATCGCAGACCACTATTTATTACCGTAGAAGGAGGAGACGGATCCGGTAAAACGACCATGATGGGCAGACTCGCCGCGTTTATGCAGAATCATTCGATCCCGTATCTGATTACCCGCGAGCCCGGCGGCATAGAAATCGCCGAGAAGATCCGCTCCATTATTCTGGATCCGGAGCACACCTCGATGGATGCACGCACAGAAGCATTGTTATACGCGGCAGCCCGCCGCCAGCATCTTGTGGAGAAGGTGGAGCCGGCATTAAGGCAGGGATTGACCGTACTATGCGACCGATTCGTGGACAGCAGCCTGGTTTACCAGGGGTATGCGCGCGGATTGGGCATGGAAGAGGTATGGAGCATCAATCAGTTCGCCATTGATACCCGGATGCCGGATCTGACGCTGTTATTCGATATCGAGCCGAGGATCGGCCTGTCACGGATCGCGGCGAATGCGGAACGGGAATGGAATCGACTGGATATGGAGAACCTGACATTTCACGAGAAAGTTAGGGAAGGCTATCTATTGGTAGCAGAGCGTAATCCGGACCGAATTCGCATCGTGGATGCTTCCAAGACGCCCGCGCAGGTCGAAAGGGAAATGAATCGTCACTTGGAAGACGCGATATTAAAGGATTTTTGAGGTTGTTTGTCAAATAAGTAGTGTTAAGGGCATACGATGCCCAAAATAAACAAGGAGGGTTTACCATGAAATTGATTGTTGCGATTGTCCAGGATAAAGATAGCAACCGTCTCTCCGCCGCATTGGTCAAAGCTAACTTTCGGGCGACAAAGCTTGCAAGTACAGGCGGCTTTCTGAAGGCGGGGAACACCACCTTTATGATTGGGGTAGACGATTCACAGGTTGAAAGTGTGCTCAGCGTCATTCGCACAAGCTGTAAGGTCCGCGAACAGCTGGTCACTCCGGTAACCCCTATGAGCGGTACAACCGATTCCTATTTGCCGCTTCCGGTCGAAGTGCAGGTTGGCGGCGCAACGGTATTTGTGCTCCCTGTAGAACGTTTCGAGCATTTCTAAATTCATTCTCTAGATCTGCGATAGATACGTAACGGATGTTTTTATTGGGATATTTGACGGCTGTGTTCTCCTGTATTGAAAGTTTTCTGAACCACTTCTGTATCATAATAAAAATAGTTACCGTAGATCGCTGCAATCGGGAGATGATCTTTCATAAATGGATATTGTAGATGGACTCCGGATCAAGCACCCCGTATTTCGATCATTGTCGGCAAATCGCTTGACAAGATAACCATTTCAAGGTACGTTCACGTGAGGCATAGGTTGTTCGATATGAACGTACCAGATGCCTCCGTTTTATTAAATGCAACAAATTAACGCAATAGGCGGTGGATTCAGGTGAAGATCAATCCGGGCTTTCGGCCCATGAAAAGCGAAATCACGGTGCCGGATGGCAACGCCAGACCGATTCAGAAGCGATCGTTCTCGGATATGATGCAGCAGCAGGGAGAACGTGCGACCCATGAAGAGCTGAGTCGTCAAATGCGTGAAATTGCAATGCAAGGGGATCGTTTGGCCAAAGCGATGACCGTCCGGGAGTTAAAGGCATATAAATTGATGGTTCGCCGCTTCCTGGAAGAAACGGTTCGTCGCGGCGTGAAAATGAAGGAAACGCGAGGCTGGGACCGCCGGGGGCGGGGCAAGCGCTATAACGTAATCGATGAGGTCGATTCGGCGCTGCTCGAGATGGCGGATGAGCTGCTGGATACGGAGCAGGGGCGAATTGATCTGCTGAACAAGGTAGGGGAAATCCGGGGCATGCTGATCAATCTTGTATTCTAGCCGTAACCAGTAAGAAAGTTTACTTGAAATGATGGACTGTTCCGTCATAGAGGATCATGAAGGATTGGTAGAAGGTGAGGACATATGTCTTTTAACGATATCGTAGGTCAAGAGACTGCGAAGCAACTGCTGCAAAATGCCTTGCGCCGTAATGCTGTCAGTCATGCCTATCTGTTTAGCGGCCCGAACGGAGCCGGACAGATGCAGACGGCGCTTACGTTTGCCAAGGCATTGTTTTGTACGGAACTGGATGACGATGCCTGCGGGCAATGTTTGGAATGCCGCAAGGTGGAGCACGGCAACCATCCGGATCTGACGATGGTCGAGCCGGATGGGGCCAGCATCAAGATCGATCAGATCCGCGATCTTCAGCGGATATTCTCTTATCGATCGGAGAACCGGAATCCCAAGGTATATATTATTGACCGCGCGGAGAAGATGACCACGCAGGCAGCCAACAGCCTGCTGAAATTTCTTGAGGAGCCGCAGGCGCCTGCCGTCGCCATCCTGATTGCCGAGAATGGACAAGCCCTTCTGCCCACCATTCAATCACGATCGCAGTTAGTCCCGTTTCGGGCACTCGATCCGCAGATGATGGAAAAGGTCCTTGTCGGCGAGGGCTATCCTGCCGCGCTTGTACGCTGTGCCGTTCATCTGGCGTCCGGGCTTGACGAGTGCAGGAAAATATTGAATGAGAATTGGTTTGCAGAAATTAGAAACGTAGTGTTACAATTAGGGAAGGAGTCTTTGAACCGCAGCGGCTCTGCGATGATCACCGCGAGTCAAAAAGTGTTCAAAACCGAACTCTCCGATCATCTGGACTTATTGTTCAGTATGTTTCATTTATGGTTTAAGGACATGATCCATGTCCAGTATGGAAGGAAAGAGTCCCTCGTTTTCATAGATCAGGCAGAGTATATCTCTGGTCATGCATCAGCCCGCAGCACAGCACAGTGGGTGTCATACATGGATTTGGCCGCAGAGTGTCAGAAGAAGTTACGCTATAATGTCAATGGACAGCTCAGTTTAGAGCAGTTATTGATGGGTTTGGGCGGTAACACTCCGGCGTGAGCACACCCCCAGGCCCGAAGAATGGCCAATATGTACAGGCACAAGGGGGTTTATTTTTGTACAGTGTAGTAGGTGTCCGCTTTAAGAAAGCGGGCAAAATATATTACTTTGATCCGCTCGACCTCCCCGTGGAGAAGGAACAATCCGTAATTGTGGAAACCGCGAGAGGGATCGAGTATGGTCAAGTTGTGATAGGAAAGAAGGAGGTAGGTGAATCGGACGTTGTCCTTCCTCTCAAGAAGGTCATTCGTATCGCTGGTGACTCCGATGCCCGTGTGGTTGAAGAGAACAAACAAGCGGCGAAGGATGCATTCACCACCTGTTTAAATAAAATTCGGGATCACGAGCTGAAAATGAAGCTGGTCGACGTGGAATTTACCTTTGACCGAAACAAAATCATTTTCTACTTCACGGCGGAAGGCCGTGTGGATTTCCGTGAACTGGTTAAGGATCTGGCCAGCATATTCCGAACAAGAATCGAACTTCGCCAGATTGGAGTTCGCGATGAAGCCAAAATGCTCGGCGGTCTTGGACCATGTGGACGTGTACTGTGCTGTTCCTCATGGCTTGGTGATTTTGAGCCGGTATCGATCAAGATGGCAAAGGATCAAAGCCTATCGCTCAATCCGACTAAAATATCCGGGCTATGCGGAAGATTGATGTGCTGCCTAAAGTTTGAGCATGATAATTATGAAAGCGTGAAAGAAGAGCTTCCATCCGCTGGGAAACTGGTCGTTACTTCGCTTGGAGAAGGCAAAGTAGTCGGGCTCAATGCGGATAAGCGGACGGTTCATGTTCAGCTGTTTGAAATTGGAAAGGTCAAGGAACTTCCAATGGATGACGTTGTCATCAAATAGTCCAATAGAATGTTTATTTTCGGGGTGTAGACTTGGAGAAGAAAAACATTTTTGTGCTCATTCAAGAGTTGGAAACACAGATGGGACATATACACAGTGAACTGGGTGGACTTAAGCTGGTCATCAAGGAACTGCTGGAAGAGAACCATCGCCTCAGTCTTGAAAATGAACAGCTCCGGAAAATTTTAAAGAGGGAAGTCAATCCGGCAGAATTGGAAAACCCAGTTGCTTTACAGCCTCAGCCTCATGTGAAGGATGAGGAACATGAAGATGTGGTCGGTGAGGGGTATGATAACCTGGCACGGCTGTATCATGAAGGCTTCCACATTTGCAATGTCTATTATGGGCATCTGCGGACGGAAGGGGATTGCCTGTTCTGCTTGTCTTTTTTGAATAAATAAGAAGCCGTAGGGGAAACTGCCTACGGTTTTTTTCTAGAATCGAAAGGTTATACTGTAAGGATCGCGAGTGAAACATATGGCTGCTTGTCATGCAAGTGTGAAGAGCAGCCTTTTACGTATTTCATATCATCAGGCAAGGGTGGAAAGAGCTATACACCATAGTACCGGGGATATGACGAATTATAGAGATAAAGGGTTGAAACCATGAAATTGAAAGAAGTGTTATTGCACCCATCCGAGCGGATCGATGATCTGCTCACCCATGAGCTCGGCATCATTCAAAGTGAAGAGGTATTCAGCTTCTCCATGGATGCGGTCCTGCTTGCCAGGTTTGCCAGCATACCGCGCAGGGGCCGGATTCTGGATATGTGCACGGGTAATGGGGTGATTCCCATTCTGCTGTCGACACGTACAGGTACGCCGATCGAGGGGATTGAAATTCAGCCCAGACTTGCGGATATGGCCAGACGGAGCGTAGCGATGAATGACCTTCAGGACCAGATCACGATCCATGAAGGCGATCTGCGGGAACTGTACAAGGAAAAGGGATATGGTGCGTATGACCTGATTACGGTCAACCCGCCTTATATGCCGATGAATGGCAGCGACTTGAAGCTGAATGAGCATCAGGCGATTGCGAGGCATGAAATTCACTGTACGCTTGAAGAAGTCATTGAGTCCTGTGCAAGGCTGCTCAAACAAGGCGGGAAGATGAGCATGGTTCACAAGCCTCTGCGGCTGGCGGAGATTATCACCCTGATGAGCAAATACCGGATTGAGCCGAAGGTCATCCGGTTTGTGCATCCGCGCGTGAAGATGGAAGCCAACATGGTCCTGATCGAGGGCATTCGGGACGGAAAGCCCGAGGTTCGGCTGAAGCCACCGCTGATTGTGTATGATGAGCAGGGGAATTACGGACCGGATTTTATGGAAGTTTACTATGGAACACATGAGGATGAGACAAAAGAATGAGAATTCTGGTGCAACAGAGTTATGCCGACCGGGGAGCGGGAAGTCCGGGTTCGCTGTATTTGGTGGCAACGCCGATCGGGAATTTAGAGGATATGACGTACCGCGCCGTACGCATCCTCCAGGAATGCGATATTATCGCGGCAGAGGATACGAGGCAGTCACGCAAGCTGCTGACCCATTTCGAAATTCCGGCTAAACCGCTCTTTAGTTATCACGAGCATAATAAGGCGGCAAGCGGTCCTGAAATCATACGTTATATAATAGAAGGAAAAAATGTGGCACTCGTCAGCGATGCCGGTCTGCCGGCGATTTCAGACCCTGGCAGTGATCTGGTTTCGCATGCGATTGAGGCAGGAATTTCGGTCATTCCGATCCCGGGAGCCAATGCGGCGTTATCCGCCTTAATCGTGTCGGGTTTGCCGACCGAACGGTTTACGTTTATCGGCTTTTTGCCGCGGGAGCGCAAAGATATCGTCCAGCAGCTGCAAGCTTTGCAATCGGCGCAGGGAACGTTGTTATTTTATGAATCTCCGCATCGCGTGAAGAAGACGCTGGAGATCCTGCAGGAGGTACTGGGAAATCGGAAGGTGACCTTGGCACGGGAACTCACCAAGCGCTACGAGGAATTTGTCCGAGGTAGCATTTCCGAATGCCTGGACTGGCTCACGGAGCATCCGCCACTGGGGGAATATTGTTTGGTGGTGGAGGCCGGCAGTGCAGAAGAGGAGCAGAAAGAGAAAAATGCCTGGTGGCAGGAGCTTTCGCTGGAGGAGCATGTGGGGCACTATGAGCGGGAAGGACTAAGCCGCAAGGATGCCATGAAAAAAACCGCGGGTGATCGCGGCGTATCGAAAAGGGACATCTATAACGCACTCCTGACGGAGTCGTGAATATGGCTTGCCTGGCCCAAGGGGGATAAACAAAATAGCCCCACAAAGTGGAGCCTAAGCTTTGATGCTTATTCCAAATACTTTACGGGGACCCCAAAAACATATCAATGGGATTAAAGAATGGATTACGTTTCACTGAAAACTTATAATTCTTTAATCCCAAAAAAAGACCCTCCTGCGGCCGGGTTCATAGCCGAGGAAGGCACCAAGGAGATATGAAAAAGGTTAGAATTAACAAAATGTAATAATGCTATTATATACTAAAAATCTTAATTTGTCACAGGTGTAGGGATTTCCGAGATACATTCATGGCAAACAATTTTACCTTTGAAGTAAGTGACGTTCTCAGCGTTACCACAGAAGATGCAGGCAGGCTCATATTTCTTAAGCATGATGCGTTCGCCGTCTACATAAATCTCCAATGCATCTTTCTCACCAATTCCGAGCGTGCGGCGCAACTCAATTGGAATGACGACCCGTCCAAGCTCATCGACTTTCCTTACAATTCCTGTTGATTTCATCATAACTTATAAATGCCCCTCTCGCCATAATTTAAAAAAGTCATAATTCGACATAGTTCTAGTTTTTATGTTATTTATAGTACCAACGATTCCCAAAACAGTCAACCTATATTTTTGAAAAATCGGAACCTGTTTACGAAAGTATAGTGAACAAAAGCCTTATATAGCAACGGAATTACCATAATCGAACCAATTTTTGCGACGATTTTGGATTTGTCGATTTGGAAAGCGTGATTTTACGTTATTCGACATGGTTCGACATTAGATGTCAAAAGAAGTGTTTAACGGCTAAAACCAAAGCGTGAACGAGAAGGAGTTGAGATGAAATGCATTCACCCATTTCGGAAGAAAAAGTGTTTAAGGACCCCGTCCATAATTACATTCATGTGCAGGACGACATTATATGGCGGTTAATCGATACCCCGGAATTCCAGCGGCTTCGCCGGGTCAGGCAGCTGGGCACTTCTTTCCTGACCTTTCATGGAGCTGAGCACAGCCGATTCTCCCATTCTCTTGGGGTCTATGAAATTACGAGAAGAATCATCTCTCAATTTGAACGGAGAGGGTATTCCGATTGGCCTGCCGAAGAGCGGCAAGTTGCGCTCTGCGCGGCGCTGCTGCATGATGTGGGGCACGGACCTTTTTCCCATTCCATAGAAGAAGCTTTTCATATGAACCACGAGGATTGGACATGCCGGATCCTGCTCGGAGATACTTGCGTCAATCGGGTACTTCAGGAGCTCGGTGCCGATTTTCCCGAGAAGGTCGCCTCCGTTATTAACAAAACCTACGATAAGCCGATTGTCATGAATCTGGTCACTAGTCCGCTGGATGCAGACCGGATGGATTATTTGCTAAGGGATGCTTACTATACGGGAGTCAATTATGGAACGATTGACATCGACCGAATCCTGCGGATGCTGCGGCCGTACCGGGATCGGGTCGTCGTGAAGGAATCGGGCATGCACGCGGTGGAGGATTATCTCATGTCGCGGTATCAGATGTACTGGCAGGTGTATTTTCATCCCGTCACCCGAAGCTCCGAAATCATCCTGCGTCAAATCTTTCGCCGTGCCAAGGAGTTGCATGACCGTGGATATGCTTTCCGGTTCATGATCGAGCCGCTGCCTGCGCTGTTTTCGGGGAATATCGGCGTTCATCAATATTTGCGCCTTGATGAAGCCTTGATTCAAACGGCCTTTCTGCAATGGACGGAAGAGGAGGACCCGCTTCTTAGCGAATTATGCGGCCGTTTCATGCACCGGAAGCTCTACAAATACGTAGAAATCGACAACATCGATCTGGAAACCATCGACGGGATCCGTCAAGCGTTCCGGGCCGTGGGGCTGCATCCGGAATATGACCTGGAGATTGATTTTCCAACGGATCTTCCTTATGATAAGGTTCATTCCGATATGCCGCTTAACGAGAAACAGATTCTCCTTCTCGACCGGCATGACGAGCTGAGGGAAATCTCGGAGGTATCCGATATCGTACGCTCGATCAGCGGCATTCATAAAGGGCGGTATCATCTTTATTATCCGGAGGAGAAGGTGGGCCCGCTCCTGGGTCAAATGCCGGAGAGGATCGCCGACGTTTTCAAAAAACAGCATTAAATCAGGCATAACAGGACAACCGTTAACACCCTTGCATTCAACCAACTAATGGAAAATTGACGACATAGAAACGACAGGAAGGAGAGTGTGGATAGTATGCTGTTCGACACGCACACTCATATGGACGCTCCCCAATTCGACGAAGACCGGGAAGCTGCAATTCAGCGGGCGCTTGAAGCCGGCGTTACGCGGATGATCAATATCGGATTTAACCGGGAGACGATCCCGACCACGATGAAGCTGGCCGAGACTTATGATTTTATATATGCAGCGGTAGGCTGGCATCCTGTAGATGCGATCACCATGGAGGATCAGGACCTGGATTGGATCGCCTCTTTATGCAGTCACGAGAAAGTGGTGGCAATCGGGGAGATCGGCTTGGACTATCATTGGGATACGTCCCCCAAGGAAGTGCAGCACCGTGTGCTTCGGCGCCAGATCGGGCTTGCCCGGGAATTGAACATGCCCATTGTCATTCATAACCGGGATGCGCATGAAGATATCGTTAACATTTTGCGTGAGGAAAAAGCCTCCGAGGTCGGCGGTGTCATGCATTCCTTCTCCGGAAGCTGGGAAACGGCAAAAATGTGCCTGGATATGGGATTCCATATCTCATTTGGGGGGCCGATTACGTTCAAGAATGCGAAGCAGCCCAAAGAGGTTTTGGCAAAGGTTCCGCTTGATCGATTATTGATCGAAACGGACGCGCCTTACCTGACTCCTCATCCCTTCCGCGGGAAACGAAATGAGACCGCATATGTAAAATTGGTGGCGGAGGCGGCGGCCGAAATTAGAGGGTTGTCCTATGAGGAATTGGCCCAAATTACCACCAAAAATGCGCTGGAACGATTTGGTATTTAACGAAAACAAGAGCAAAAGCGATGAAAAAGGGAGCATTTTCGATTAATTAAAGTTTTTTAATCAGAAAAGGCGTTGATATTACAATATTTTAACCTTTTACATGAGAAAATGTGGTTGAATGTTGCTTTACAACCTGCATACAAACAGGATATCATCTTTTCAGTGATAAGAAGCTGCGATGTGCAGATCGCAGCCGAATATTTCATGAACCGTCTCGCTTAATCTCCGAAATTCTGGAGAACGGGGGAACCGATACTGCGGTGCATACTGGTCTGGATGCACGAAGCTGTATTTGATTTCTTTTTCGGGTCTTTGGGGTGAATTTGAAGGATCTCGCCATGAGCGGGCATCCGGATATAGGGCGTCTCTCTTACGTCCGAACCCGACAGCTAACTCCGTAAGCGAAATAAGAGGGGAAATCTCGTGCATACCATTTCCATGATTTCATTCATCAGGAAGCCACGTTAGAGCCTCTAGTACTCTTTCAATGGCTTCTTTTATTTTTGAATAATGGAGACGGGTCCATCATACTCTTGGTAAACAGGAGGTGATGGCAGATGGACGGAAGACGGGAATTGACGCAGGGTGTAGATAGATAGCAGGGCGCCCTGTGAGAAAAATTGCTATAGTCACGTCAAATGCATTCATGCGTTTACCTAGACGGCGGGACTATGAAGGAGGATGGAATAGTGGGCATTTTTCAACCTGAAGAAACCCATGAATCACAATCATCCAGCATGTCTTACGCATTGAGATGGAAGCATGACAATTTGCGTCAACTGATGTTGCTCGGCGCCATGGGTGCCGTTACGGTATCACTTCTCATATCGTTGGTTGTACATGACCAGGCAGGCAAGGAAGTTCAGCTTGTCGTCGACGGCCGGGTCACTACGGTGGAAACACGTGGATCGTTGCTGCAGGAATTGCTGGATGAGCAAGCGATCACGTTGAGTCCCCAAGATCAAATTTCGATGCCCCTGAACGGCGCGATCCGGGACGGAGACCGAATTATTATTGACAGAGCTATTCCAGTCAACGTTACGGTAGGCAGCAAAACCAAAACCATATTTACATCCCAGGATACAGTTGATCATGTACTCAAAGAGGCTGGCGTTACGATCCAGGGTGAAGATATAGTACAACCGTCGCAAGACACGAAGCTGACCAGCAATATGAATATCCATGTCGTTCGCGTCACGAAGCAAAAAGTTAAGGAAACGGAAGACCGCGAATTCCGTGTGATCAAGACGGCCGATCCATCGCTTGAAAAGGGCGATAACCGCGTCATTCAGCGGGGCGAGCCTGGTCTTATGGTGAACCATTACGAGAAGGTCTACCACAATGGCAAGCTGATTTCCAAGACGAAGGTCTCCCAAGAAATTGAACGCAGAACAAAGGATAAAATCATTGCCGTAGGTACGAAAAAAGTGGAGAAGCCTATTATCGTCCAGGCGGCAGCCACCGATGTAAAAGCTACACCGGCTAAATTGTCCGGCACGAAAAAAGTAACGGCCGCCAAGGCTGTGGAGAACAACGTGGTCTCCCGCGCAGGCGTTGATTTTAAATACAAGAAGGTATTGAACAACGTGTCGATGACGGCGTATTCGGCCGAGCAGCAAGGAATCGGTACGCGTACCGCATCCGGCACTCGCGTTACGGAAGGTCGCACCATCGCCGTTGATCCTAACATCATCCCGATCGGGTGGTGGGTCTACATCGAAGGCATTGGCTTCCGCCGTGCTGAAGATACGGGCGGCGCCATCAAAGGCAACAAAATCGATGTCTATTACGATTCGTTGAAATCGGCCATGAATTTCGGCCGGAAGAGCGGTCGCACCGTTTATGTGATCGGTCCGGTTAAACCTGAATTGAACTAGACGCATGAATTCCAATTTACTTTGCCATTCTAATGCTATACTATTTAGCTTATAATATATGATGATCAAGAAGAGGGAATATTTCCTCTTCTTTTGTTTTGTTAAGACCGGAGTAATCAAGGCTAAACGGGTTGAACCTTAACGTTGTACAGGCCTGCTCGGCTTGGGAAGGAAGAGAACGAACGCATGATTAAAGAAGTGATTGTCGTGGAAGGCAGAGACGATACCGTTGCCATTAAACGGGCCGTAGAGGCCGATACGATCGAAACCGGCGGTTCAGCGATCAACAAACAAATCCTGAAGCGCATAGCGCTTGCCCAGGAGCGCAGAGGCGTTATCATATTGACGGACCCTGACCATGCGGGAGAACGAATCCGCAAAATCGTGGATCGGGGCGTACCCGGCTGCAAGCACGCCTTCATCCCGGAAGCGGACGCTACCCGAAAAGGGGATATCGGCGTGGAGAATGCCTCGCCAGAGGCGATACGGCGCGCGCTGGAGCGGGTTCACACGTCTTTTGAGGGTAGAGAGAGCCTGATCAGTTTGGAGGATCTGCTGGAGGCGGGATTATCGGCTCACCCGGAGGCCGCGGCAAGACGGATGGCGATGGGTAATCTGCTGGGCATCGGATACTGCAACAGCAAGCAGTTCCATAAACGATTGGCCATGTTTCAAATATCGCGGGAAGAATTTCTGGCAGCACTTGCACAGCTGGAAGAAGGGGGCATTTAGCCAATGAGTCGGATCGAGGATATATCAACACCAAGACGGACGAAGGAGATCATCTCACGCCATGGATTCTCCTTCAAGAAAAGTCTGGGCCAGAACTTTCTCATCGATCAGAATATTTTGTACAAAATCGTGGAAGCTGCAGGACTTGATGAAGATAAGGGCGCGCTCGAGATCGGGCCTGGCATCGGTGCACTGACGGAGAAGCTGGCGCAGACGGCAGGAACCGTCACCGCAGTCGAAATCGATCAGCGCCTGATTCCCATCTTGAAGGAAGTCCTGGAGCCCTACGGGAACGTGAGGGTTCATCATGGGGATGTGCTGAAGGTGGATCTTCATGAACTGTTCCGTCAGGATTTCGGGGACGTATCGAAGGTAAGCGTGGTTGCCAATCTGCCGTATTACGTGACGACGCCGATTCTCATGAAGCTGCTGGAGGAGAAGCTGCCGCTGGAGAACATCGTGGTGATGATTCAGAAGGAAGTGGCCGAACGGATGGCCGCTGCACCGGGAAGCAAGGATTACGGAAGTCTCAGCATTGCCGTTCAATATTACAGCGAGCCTAAGCTGGTCTGCATCGTGCCGCACACGGTGTTCATTCCGCAGCCGAACGTCGAGTCGGCCGTGATTCGCCTGGCGGTCCGGGAACAGCCTCCCGTTCGCGTGGAAGACGAACGCTTCTTCTTCGAGGTGGTCCAGGCTTCTTTTGCACAGCGACGGAAGACGATTGCCAACAATCTGAAGAGCCGGTTCTTCCCGGGTGAGGGGCGCGAACGGCTGGAGCAGCTGCTGCAGGAAGCAGGAATCGAGCCTTCACGGCGCGGAGAGACGCTTAGCATTGAGGAGTATGCGCGGCTTAGCAACGTGCTGTTCGGCGCCAATATCCGTTGACGCAGCCTTTCGGGAGTCCCTGGAGCTTACGAATGGCCTCCGCGCGATAAATTGGCGCTGAACAAGAACCAATAGTCACAGTAGCCCATACCATAGGGTAGGGGTGATGTTGTGATGAACTTGGGAGACTTGGTCGTTCGTAAATCCTACGGCGGCGATGTAACGTTCCGGGTAGAAGGCATGCGGCAAAATAATAATATCGTCATCAAAGGGACGGAATTCCGGTTACTGGCCGATGCTCCCGTTGATGATTTGGTTACGGTCCCGCATCCCACCTTAAGCGAACGAACAAAGCAGGCGCAGATCAAAGCCAATGAATCGCTGGACCGCCTGCAGAAGCAAAGACAGGAGCAGAGCGAGCGTCAACTGGCCAGCCTGCGGCATATTGAAGGCGGCCAGCTTGCGGATAAAGGATACTTTGACGTGCCGGGCAAGGTGCTGCATTTGGATGGAGATCCCCAATATCTGAAGAAGAGCATGACCTTGTACAACCAGCTTCGGGTCCCAGCGGAAGGCCATTATATCAATGAGTCGGGGATGGCCGATTCATTATATCGTCTTCTTCCGCGGGTAAGACCTGATATCGTTGTGATCACAGGGCATGATGGGGTTCTGAAGAGACGTCAGCCATACGATTTATATAGCCTGGACAGCTATAAGAATTCCCACAACTTCGTCACGGCGATTCAAGTGGCGCGTCAATATGAGCGGAACCTGGATTCCCTGGTCATCGTGGCCGGAGCGTGCCAATCGCATTTTGAGGCGCTGCTGCAGGCTGGGGCCAATTTTGCCAGCTCGCCGGGGCGAATCCTCATCCATGCGCTGGATCCCGTCTACGTCGCCGCTAAAGCGGCCTATACGTCGGTCCGGGATACCGTGAACATCCATGACGTGGTCCATCATACGATCAGCGGCAGCCAGGGCGTAGGCGGAATTGAAACGAGAGGCAGCTACCGGATCGGTCTACCCAAGCTGCAGGATTTGTCCACCTTGAAGGTTACGCCTTCAGTCAGCTAGGCTCCTAATCCGTTCGATCAGAGGTCCCATAACCGCTGGAGAATGGACCAAGAAGAACCCCACTCGCTGGGGTTTTTTATTTTTCCTATCCATTCGTTAAGAAAGTTGTCAAAAAAAATACATAAAGCTTGTCAATTTAGCACATATTAAAGCAAATGAGCGCGAGAATGGCAGGGTCAAAAAAAATACATTGACAATATATTTTTGATGCTGATATAATTAATGTTTTTGAATTGACAAATGATGTGATCTTCGGTATAATGGACAAGGAAAGAGGTGGTCGTCGACAATGGCTAAAAATGCGCTGTTGGAAATCAAACGCAGTCTCGATGCCCATTTAGGGCAAAAAATTACGCTTCGGGCAAACGGTGGCCGTCGGAAGACCGTCGAGCGTACTGGTGTTTTGGAAGAAACGTACCCTTCTGTTTTCATTGTGAAGCTGGACCAAGACCAGCAAACTTTTAAACGTGTGTCTTACAGTTATGCGGATATTTTGACCGAAACCGTGGAGATCATGGTCACCGGTGACGACAACGAGATGCGAATCACCTATATCAAGTCATAACGATACGTCATGAGAGCAGTCTCCGCTTACAGGGAGACTGTTTTTTGTTGCCATCCTTCCGGAGGGATGACAAGGAAGGGTTGAACGCATACTAAAGCTGCGCGAAGCTTATCACAGCCGTTCTATACGCGGTGACGGAGAGTTAAGCATGCGCAGGGCCCATGGAAGGCCGCTGCGTCGCGCGGGATGCTGTTCATGCCATACTCAATACATTTTCCAAGGAGGCGGGATTGATGAGCAGAAGAAGACGAAGCATCATGTCCGATCAATTGAAGACCGAATTGGCTAAAGAATTGGGATTCTACGACACCGTGGAAAAAGAGGGCTGGGGAGGCATTAAGGCCAAGGATGCCGGCAACATGGTAAAACGGGCGATTGAGCTCGCCGAGCGGGCAGCCCGCAAATCCGACCTGTAAGAGTATGGCCGCATGGCAGCAGGGTCTTCCGGTTAAGCGGAAGGCCCTGTTTGTTTCACCTTTAGTTTCCCGACTCGCAGGAACAGCTTACGTTATACGCGTCGATAGGCGTTTTTCTTAAAGCCGGTGCATCGTAAACGTCATCAAACGGTCCCATGACTTCAAAGCCTGAGTTTGTTAATATAGAGGCATTAGATGTTTTTCCTCGAATATGTTAAGTTCAAGCATATGGGAAAGCTAAGGATAGGTGAACGTTCTTGAAAATATACGAAAAAGCACCGGCCAAAATCAATTTGATGCTGGATGTACTCCATAAGCGTCCTGACGGCTTTCATGAGGTGGAGATGGTCATGACGATGATCGACCTCGCCGATCGGCTTGAGATGTCCGAACAGAAGCGGGACACCATCATCATCACCTCGCAGGCAGGATACATTCCGCTGGACGAGAAGAATTTGGCCTTTCAGGCAGCAAGACTAATCAAAGAGCGCTACGACGTGAAGAAGGGTGTACATATCCACCTGGACAAAAAAATTCCCGTTGCCGCGGGACTCGCAGGGGGCAGCAGCGATGCTGCAGCCACGCTGCGCGGCTTGAACCGCCTCTGGGAGCTCGGCATCCCCCAGCAGGAGCTGCTCGCGCTCGGTGCCGAGCTCGGCTCGGATGTGCCGTTCTGCGTGACCGGCGGCACGGCATTGGCCACGGGGCGCGGCGAGGTGCTTACGCCGATCCCGAATCCGCCGCAATGCTGGGTGATCGTGGCGAAGCCGCCGATCAATGTGTCGACGGCGGAGGTGTATGGCCGCTTGCGCAGCGAGCAAATTCAGTCCCATCCCTCGGCTGAACGGATGGTGGACGCGCTGGCGCAGGGCAGCTTCCAGCAGATGTGCCAGTCGCTGGGCAACGTGCTGGAAGAGGTGACCTTGAAGATGCACCCGGAAGTTCAGCAGCTGAAGGAAGGTATGCTGAAATTGGGCGCTGACGGCGCGCTGATGTCCGGCAGCGGTCCTACCGTCTTCGGACTGGTCTCCAAGGAATCCAAGGTTGCCCGGATTTACAATGGCCTTCGGGGCTTCTGCAAGGAAGTGTATGCGGTTCGCCTGCTCACTTAGAAACGGTTAGAATTGACAATTCGGGGGCGAATTGCAATCAAAGTTGTATAAATACGTACAAAAGTGTTATATTTAACATATAATATTCGGATTTAGCGAGGAACCCTAGGTGAAAAAATTAAAACGAAGCGAACGATTGGTCGATATGACCCAATATTTACTATCCAAACCGCATACGCTGATTCCGCTGACAACGTTCGCCGAGCGATATGGAGCAGCGAAGTCGTCCATTAGCGAGGATTTGGCGATCATTAAGGACGTATTTGAGAGCGAGGGGCTCGGAGAGCTTCAGACGCTGGCCGGCGCGGCCGGAGGGGTAAGGTACATTCCGAAGCTGCGCAGAGACCATGCCCTGCGCTTTGCGGAGGAGCTGTGCCAGCAGCTTCAGCAATCGGATCGGATTTTGCCGGGCGGCTACCTATACATGTCCGATCTGCTCGGACAACCTTCGCTCATGAGCGAAGCGGGCAAAATCATTGCGACGGCATTCTCCGACCGGGAGATCGATGTGGTCATGACCGTGGAGACCAAAGGAATTCCGCTGGCCTATGCGACGGCGGCGCAATTGAACCTGCCGGTCGTACTAGTTCGCCGGGACCATCAAGTGACGGAGGGGTCGGCCGTAAGCATCAATTATGTGTCCGGCTCGCACAAAAGCATCCATACGATGTCTTTATCCCGCCGGGCGCTCAAGGAACGCTCCCGTGTACTGATCGTGGACGATTTCATGAAGGCAGGAGGCACCATTCAGGGGATGGTCGATCTGCTGGGTGAATTTAATGCCGAAGTCGCAGGCGTCGGGGTCCTGGTGGAATCGGGATCGGTAGAAACCGAGGAAAGACTTCTGGAGGACTATATTTCACTCGCGGTTTTGAGCGACGTAGACTCCAAAACCAAGAGAATTACCGTCAAACCTGGTAATTATTTCGAAAACTAGGCACGCGGTTTTTGTCGATATAATAGCGTTTTCATTCGAATCAGCACGAAGTCTGTCGAAAATATCACATTCTAAAAAATATTCCTGTTTTTAGGACATTTTGTAGTAGAAAAAAGAAGGATTTCGGGTTTGCTGTGTGGAATTATACACCAAGTCTCTGATGGAAAAAGGTGGTGAACACATATGCAAATTACGGATGTCAGACTCCGCCGTGTTAACTCTGAGGGGAGAATGAAGGCAATCGCATCCATTACCATCGATAATGAATTTGTCGTTCACGACATTCGCGTCATCGACGGAAACAATGGAATGTTTGTTGCAATGCCGAGCAAACGCACTCCTGACGGAGAATTCCGCGACATTGCCCATCCCATTTCCTCCGGTACCCGCGAGAAGATTCAATCGGCTGTATTGGCCGAGTATGAGCGTGCGGCTACTGAAGAAGAAGTGATTGAAGAAGGCGCTTAAGTTTTACAATTGGGGTTCAAGGAAAAGAGAGCCATACCTGTGGCTCTCTTTTCTTTTTTTGTAGAATGATATATATTCAGTAGTGAGTTCAAGAGGAGGAGGCATGGCCCTTGAAAAGATTTGCTATTGTGCTCGCCGCTGGGCAGGGCAAACGTATGAAATCCAAACTATATAAAGTGCTGCATCCTGTTTGTGGCAAGCCGATGGTCGGACATGTGGTCCAAACGGTACAGCAGGTGAACTGCGAACGCAGTGTTGTGGTCGTTGGCCACGGCGCGGAAGCGGTTCGCACCTATCTGCAAGACGCAGCCGAGTATGTTCTGCAGGAGCAGCAGCTCGGAACGGGTCACGCCGTGAAACAAGCCAAGGAACTGCTTGGCGGTGAAGAAGGATCCACAATCGTCATTTGCGGGGACACTCCACTGGTGACGTCTGAGACGCTGGAGAATCTTCTGAAGCTTCATGAAAGCAGCAATGCGGCCGCCACGGTGCTCACCGCGCATATGGATAACCCCAAAGGCTACGGCCGAGTCATTCGAGGCGAGGATGGAAGCGCGCTTCGGATTGTCGAACAGAAAGATTGCAGTCCGGAAGAGGACGCCGTCACTGAAATTAATACCGGTACCTATTGCTTTGACAATAAAAAGCTATTTGCTGCACTGGATAACGTAACCAACCAGAATGCGCAGCAGGAATATTACTTGACCGATTGCATCGGCATCCTGAAACAAGCCGGCGAGACCGTGCTTGCTTATCAGACGGATGACTACGCCGAATCGATTGGCGTCAACGACCGTCTGGCGTTGTCGGAAGCCGAAGGCTTCATGAGAGAGCGCATCAACCGCTCGCACATGTTGAACGGTGTTACCATCATTGACCCGGCTTCTACGTATATCGGAGCCGACGTTCAGATTGGTTCGGATACCGTGCTTTATCCCGGCACCGTTCTGAAAGGGAACACGGTGATCGGCGAAGACTGCGTCATCGGGCCGGATACCGATATCGAGGACTCCGTTATCGCGGATGGTGCCAGCGTCAAACATTCGGTGCTCAGCAGCGCTGAAGTCGGCTCTCGGACCTCGGTAGGGCCTTTTGCTTATCTCCGTCCGGGGGCAAAACTCGGAGCTGACGTGAAGGTGGGCGACTTCGTCGAAGTGAAGAACGCGACGATTGACGACGGGTCTAAAGTATCCCATCTCAGTTATGTTGGCGATGCCAAAGTCGGCAAAAACGTCAATATCGGCTGCGGTGCGATTACAGTCAACTATGATGGTTATAATAAGTCCATTACCGAAATTGAAGACGATGCATTTATCGGCAGCAACGTGAATTTGATTGCACCGGTGAAGGTGGGCAAGGGCGCATTCGTTGTTGCAGGCTCGACCATTACGCATTCCGTCTCGGACAATGATCTGGCCATCGCTAGGCAGCGTCAGGAGAACAAGCCAGGGTACGCAGAGAAGATCCGGGCACGCGCCATCGCCAAGAAGAACAAGAAATCATAATTATCCCTGCTTCTCTTTTCCAAGATAAGAAGCGGTGATCGGATAGCCTAATTCAACGAACCAGCACGGAGGGTTTTTATTCTATGACTTATCTTGATTCTAAATTAAAAATATTCACGTGTAATTCCAATCCTAAACTTGCCCATCAAATCGCTGATTATATCGGCATTCCGATGGGAGAGTCGCATACAACCAGCTTCAGTGACGGCGAGATTCAAGTTAAGCTCTCCGAGAGCGTGCGGGGTTGTCATGTCTATATTGTGCAGTCCACTTGCTTGCCGGTGAATGATAACCTGATGGAGCTGCTGGTTATGGTGGATGCGCTCAAGCGGGCATCCGCGAAGAGCATCAACGTGGTTATTCCGTATTACGGATATGCCCGTCAAGACCGTAAAGCGCGTTCGCGGGATCCGATCACCGCTAAGCTGGTTGCCAACCTGATCGAAAAGGCAGGGGCTCATCGCGTCATTACGATGGACCTGCATGCGATGCAGATTCAAGGATTTTTCGATATTCCGGTGGATCATTTGCTTGGCGTGCCGATCCTTGCCCAGTATTTCCGTTCGAAGCAGATCGAGAACCCGGTCGTTGTATCTCCGGATCACGGCGGCGTGGTTCGCGCGAGAAAGCTTGCTGATTTCCTGAATGCCCCGCTGGCGATTATCGATAAACGCCGGCCGGAGCCGAATGTCAGTGAAGTCATGAACATTATCGGGAATATCGAAGGCAAGACCGCCATTCTGATCGATGACATTATCGATACCGCCGGAACGATTGTGCTGGGTGCCAATGCGTTGATGGAAGGCGGCGTGAAGGAAGTCTATGCGTGCTGTACGCATCCGGTTCTGTCGGGCCCTGCCCATGAGCGTCTGGAAAACTCCCCGCTGAAGGAAGTTGTCGTAACGGATACCATTCCGATCACCAATCCGAACCCTAGCAGCAAACTGACGGTACTGTCGGTTGCTCCGTTGATGGGTGAAGCCATCATCCGGGTTCACGAGGAATTGTCGATCAGCAAGTTGTTTGAAATAGAATAATAAACCGTGTAAAAAGGCAGGGTTACATCTCCTCATGAGGGAAATGTAGCCCTTGTCGGCTATGACGGCATTACGGGCCTTTAAGAGATGCAGATGAACAGCCATCAAGAAAACGTTTTCAAAATCATGACCTGCCAATGTCAGGGCGGCGTCCATCCCCTGTCAGTATCCGGGCCTGGAGATGAAAGTGAACGTACTCCGGTTGTACAGCGTTCCCTCAAGCTCGACAAAATAGGCGTCGACCGCAGTGATCAGACCCACGTCGATGTGACAACCGAGTTCATAGACTTGAACAGGGATGCCGTGCTTCATATGGTATTGAAAATGGCTGTGATGCGTTAATTTCTGTTCGAAAGCTTTCAATGCCGATTCACCTTCTTATGAGGGCATAACGCCAATAGGTTTTGTTCATATTGTACTCAGAAATGCGCAAAGAAGAAAGTATAAATCGTGAAAGGAATCAACCTGTGATGAAATGGATTGTCGGACTGGGCAACCCCGGTCCCAATTATGAGAAGACACGCCACAATGTTGGATTCATGGCATTGGATGCCCTCGCAGAGCGCCATGGCCTGAAGTTCAATCAGAATAAATGCAAGTCGGTCATCGCCGAAGGAATGATTGGCGGCACCAAAACCGTCCTGATCAAACCGATGACGTTCATGAATCTCTCGGGCGAGGCTGTGCGTGCTTATATGGATTATTATAAGGTGAGCCTGGAAGACATGATTGTGGTTTATGATGATCTGGATACCGTCGTCGGTAAAATCCGCCTGCGGTATCAGGGCAGCGCCGGAGGACATAACGGCATCAAGTCCATCATTCAGCATACCGGGACCCAGAGCTTCAACCGGGTCCGAATGGGCATTTCGAGACCGGAGCCGGGTTATGCGATTGTCGACTACGTGCTCGGGACGTTCCCGAAGAAGGAGCGCGAACAGCTGCAGCACATGGTGGAAGAGACCTGTGACGCACTGGAATTCAGTTTGGATCATACCTTTGAGCAGACTATGGCGAAGTTTAACAAGTCGTAGAAGAGGCAACATAGATGAAGAACATAGATGAATTATCCCGTAAGATGACTCCGAGGCATTCGATAATGGGGACATCCGGGTCTTAAACAAGGGAAATCCGGACATACTGAAGGTAATATACGACCTTCAGGAGGCATATGATGGCGATAACCTATGTTTGCAGACATTGTCGAGCGTTCCAGGGCCGCATCGATTCCCATGATGTATCCGAAGCCCGTCTCGGATTTGATTCCTTGACCCCTGAGGAACGCAGAGATATAATAGCGTATGATTTTAACGGAGAAGTGATGGTTCGGGTAACCTGCGATCATTGCAGGGAAGCGCTCGAGGCCCATCCGGAACTCAGCCTTTTGGCAAACCCCCTGCAATGAGAGTATAATGGGGTACACGACGTTTTTTCGTAGATGACATACAGCGGCAGAGCCTGCCGCTGCTTTAGCCTTGGCAGTTTTGCTCAAGGCTTCTTTTCGGTTATAATTTTTCGGCAATCGTCTAAAATTCCATGAGAAATAGAGTCTAGGAAATTCATTTCTTTTGCATAAGAGAGGTGCCCCTTTTGTTACAAGCACTTATTGATGTATTTTCGAAGGATTCGGACTTCAAATCCATAACGTCTGGCGTTCATGCCGGCATGAGGGAGCAATTGATCTCCGGTCTTTCCGGGTCGTCCAGGCAGATCTTAATGGCTGCCCTGCACCAGGACCAGCAGCGCCCGCTGCTCGTGGTCACTCATAATATGTTTTCAGCCCAGAAAATCGCAGATGATTTACAGGAAGCGCTGTCATCGGATCAAGTGCTGTTATACCCTGCGAATGAACTGGTGGCGGCGGAGTCGGCCGTTTCAAGCCCCGAGACTCTGGCGCAGCGGATCGACGTGCTCGTCCGTTGTGCAAGAGGCTTCCGGGGTATTGTCGTTGCGCCATTTTCCGGCGTGCGCCGCCTTCTCCCCGCCCCCGAGGTAATGTCCGATGCCCGAATCGTGCTTCACGATGGCGGGACCCTCGTGTTGGATGCCTTCCTCAACCGGATGATCGAGATGGGGTACGAACGCGTGGAACGGGTAGAGCGCCGCGGCGAGATGAGCGTCCGCGGGGGGATCATCGACTTCTACCCGATGACAACGGCCATGGCGTACCGCGTCGAGCTGTTTGATGAGGATATCGACTCGATCCGAACCTTTGATCCGACGGATCAGCGCTCCATCGACAAGGTCCGGGAGGTTATGATCACACCGTGCAAGGAAATCATTGCAGATGCGGAGCGGCTCAGCCGCACGGCGGATACGGTGGTCCGCCTGCTGGAGGCGCAGCTTGAACGCATGAGCGACCGTCAGGCCAAGCTTCGCCTGCGGGATGAAATACACCGGGAAGTCGAAATGCTGCGCGAGCGGATCTACTTCCCTGAAATCTATAAATATATCTCCTTGTTGTATCCGGAGAAGACCAATCTGTACGATTACATGCCGAAGGATACGATTCTGATCATGGATGAGCCTGCCCGTCTGCTGGAAACAGCCAAGCAGCTGGAGCGGGATGAAGCGGAATGGAATTTGCATCTGATGCAAAACGGCAAATCGCTGCCGGATCTCCCGTTGTCCCTGGATACGGAGGAACTGATTTATCAGCATCCCTACCAAAGTCTGATGATCTCCATCTTCCTGCGCCAGGTGCCTAGAATGCAGCCGCAGAATATCGTCAATGTCATTACTCGCGGCATGCAGGATTTCCACGGCCAGATGAACGTGCTCAAGGCCGAGATGGAACGCTGGAAGAAGTCGGGCGTCCAGGTCATGATGCTTGCCGGCGATGCGGAGCGGATGGACCGGATGCGGCGGGTTCTGCAGGACTACGGCATTGAAGAGCCGGTTATGCTGGAAGGCCATCTCCAGAACGGCTTCGAGATGCCCTCGGTTCACGCAGCCATTATTACGGAGAGCGAGATGTTCTCCTCAAAGCAGCGAAAAACACGAAAAACCACGAAGAATATGGACAACGCCGAGCGCATCAAGAGTTATACGGAGCTCAAGGTCGGCGATTATGTGGTGCATCAAAACCACGGCATCGGGAAATATATGGGGATCGGGACGCTCGAAATCAACGGGATCCATAAGGACTACATGCATATTCTCTACGCCGGGGGCGATAAGCTGTCCGTTCCGATCGAGCAGATCGATCTCATCCAGAAATATGTCGGTTCCGAGGATAAGGAGCCGAAGGTTTACAAGCTGGGCGGAAATGAATGGACGCGGGTCAAGAACAAGGTTCGTTCCTCCGTTCAGGACATCGCCGACGATCTGATCAAGCTGTATGCCGAGCGTCAGTCTGCGCCAGGGTACGGATTTGAGAAGGATACGTCCGAGCAGCAGGAATTCGAGGACATGTTCCCTTATGATGAAACCCCCGATCAGCTTCGGGCCATTACCGAAATCAAAAAAGACATGGAGCAGAACCGTCCGATGGACCGGCTCTTGTGCGGTGACGTCGGTTACGGGAAAACGGAAGTGGCGGTTCGCGCTGCATTCAAGGCGGCGATCGAAGGCAAGCAGGTTGCGGTGCTGGTACCGACCACGATTCTGGCCCAGCAGCATTACGAGACGTTCCGGGAGCGCTTCGCCAATTACCCGATCAATATCCAGGTGTTGAGCCGTTTCCGCAGCCGTAAGGAACAGAATGAGACGATCAAAAAAGTGAAGCAGGGCTCGGTCGATATTCTGATCGGCACGCATCGACTCCTGTCTCAGGATATTGTGTTCAAGGATCTGGGGCTGCTGATCGTGGATGAGGAGCAGCGCTTTGGCGTTACGCATAAGGAAAAATTGAAAAAGCTGAAGACCAATGTCGACGTACTGACGCTGACGGCAACGCCGATTCCGCGCACGCTGCATATGTCGATGCTCGGCGTTCGGGACTTGTCCGTAATCGAGACGCCGCCGGAGAACCGTTTTCCGGTGCAGACGTATGTCGTGGAGCATAGCCAGACCTTGGTGCGGGAAGCCATTGAACGGGAGCTGGCCCGAGGTGGCCAGGTATACTATCTCTACAATCGGGTTCAGGGCATCCAGGAGATGGCAGCCCAGATATCGATGCTGGTGCCGGAGGCCCGCGTAGGCGTCGGGCATGGCCAAATGTCGGAAACGGAGCTGGAGAAGACCATTCTCGACTTCCTGGACGGCGAATACGACGTATTGGTGAGCACGAGCATTATCGAGACGGGTGTCGACATTCCGAATGTTAACACGCTTATCGTGCATGACGCCGACAAAATGGGTCTCTCCCAGCTGTACCAGCTGCGCGGACGCGTCGGACGTTCCAACCGGATCGCGTATGCCTATTTCACGTACCAGCGGGATAAGGTGCTGACCGAAGTAGCCGAGAAGCGGCTGCAGTCGATTAAAGAGTTTACGGAGCTGGGCTCCGGATTCAAGATTGCGATGCGGGACTTGTCGATCCGCGGAGCGGGCAACTTGCTCGGGGCGGAGCAGCATGGCTTCATCGCTTCGGTCGGGTTTGACCTGTATTCGCAGATGCTGGCAGAGGAGATTCAGAAACGCAAAGTCAGCATGCTGGGCGAGCCGTCACTGCCGTCGAAGGACTGGAACACGTCCATTGATTTGGGGATTGACGCTTACCTGCCGTCCGATTACATTTATGACAGCATTCAGAAGATCGAAATTTATAAAAAAGTGGCCGTCGTTTCCTCGATCGACGAATCGGCTGAGCTTGAGGACGAGCTGCTTGACCGCTTTGGCGAGCTGCCGCTGGCGGTAAGCAACCTGCTTGCCGTATCCCGCTTGAAGGTATATGGCCGTACGTACGGGATCGATTCCATTACTCAGCGCGGGGACGACGTTCTGCTGCAGTTTTATGAAGGGCAGGATAAAGCGGTGGACACTGCAGGGCTTGCGCAAATTGGAAATAAGTTCGAAAGACGTGTACAATTTGAACAAGGGCCGGCGATGGCCATTCGAATCAAAGGCAAGGGACTATCCGATCAACAACTGTTAGAATTGCTTGAGCAATTCCTGGAGGCTGCACAAGGGCCATTCAACCTGAAGGGAGAACTACAAAATGCCGTCAAGAAATAATAAGGCATGGAAGACGTTTATTGTATCGATCACAGCTGTACTATCCATGTCGATGATCGCTGCTTGCGGAAACGACAAGACTAAAGGTGCCGAAGAAGATAACAGCAAAGTCATTGTCAAATATAAGGGTGGAGAAATTACCGAGAAGGAATTTGACCTGGAACAGCGCATGATTCAGTTCATGTCCCCGGAATATGCCCAATTTTTGCAAATGGATGAATTTAAGGAGTATTTGGCGAAACAGGGGGTAGCGTATGAGTACCTGTACGCCAAAGCTGACGATAAAGCCAAGGAAGCTGCCGAGAAGCAAACGGATGATTTGTTAAAACAGCAAAAAGCCGGAATGGGCGAGGAACAGTTTAAAGCCGCCCTGGAATCGCAAAAATTGACGGAGGACGACCTGAAGAATTATATGCTTCGCGTCATGACCGTCATGGAGCATGAGAAGAATCAGGTAACCGAAGAGGATATCAAGAAGGAATTCGATGCGAACAAGAAGGACTACACCAACATTAGCGTTCGTCATGTCCTGATTGCTTTTCAAGATGCCGAAGGCAAGGAGAGACCGGAGGGCGAGGCGCTCAAAATTGCCAAGGAAGTACAGTCCAAGCTGAATAAAGGGGAGGATTTTGCTGCTTTGGCGAAGGAATATTCTCAGGACCCGGGCTCCAAGGACAGCGGGGGCCTGTATGAGAACAAGCCGGCAGGCAGCTGGGTGCCTCAATTTAAGGAAAAGGCCTTAACGCTGGAACTGAACAAAATCAGCGATCCGGTAGAAACCGATTACGGCTACCATGTCATGAAAGTGGAGAAGCGCGAGGAAGTGACGTATGACAAGCTTCCTGCCGATCAGAAGGAAGGCATTCGGAGCGAACTGGCTTCGGCGAAGATCGACAACTTTATGCAGAATGAACTCAACAACCTGATTGAGAGCATGAACCTTCCGAAGAGCGAGAATGCGGACAAGCCTGCCGAAGGCACGGGCGACCAGAAGACGGACGGCACGACCGACAAACCGGCAGAGGGCGACCAAACACCGGATGCAGGCAAGGAAGATACGGGTAAATAAGCCCGTGGCCCGTGGACCGGCATCGGCACAAGGATATTGTGCTGCGAGTGATGCCAAATCGACGGCCAGCGTGATGATGAAATGGCGTGATCCTTTGAATCCATAACGTGCGATGCGCGCGTTATGGATTTTTTCTCCCCCCCGGGCGAGTGAAGTCGCTCCTGGCGAGATTTATTTTTGGATTTCGCAACCAACAGAGGGTAGATGATGTATAAGGAATTGGGAATGGATGAATACTATGGTCAGACATTAACTCTTATATACCTGGGGACATCCTCTTCCCGAATGGAACAGTAGTTGAAAAATCTTCTTATGAAAGTGGGGCAACAAGTGACATGAAAGCTACTGGTATCGTCCGCCGTATTGATGACCTCGGGCGCGTGGTCATTCCAAAAGAAATTAGACGCACACTGCGGATTCGCGAAGGCGACCCGCTCGAAATCTTCGTGGACCGGGATGGCGAAGTCATTCTGAAGAAATATTCACCGATCGGTGAATTGGGCGATTTTGCGAAGGAATATGCAGAGTCCCTTTATGAGAGTACAGGCCACATCACGATCATATCGGACCGTGATACGTTTATCGCCGTTGCAGGCGGCTCCAAGAAGGAGTATTTGGACAAGCCGATCGGCAACCTTCTGGAAAACTGCATGGAAAATCGCAAGACGGTACTGGAAAGCAACAACGGTACGTATGAGATCAGCAAAGACAATCCGGAAGCGTTGTCCGCTTTTGTCGCCGCGCCTATCATTGCAGGAGGAGACCCGATTGGCAGCGTCGTGCTGCTGAACAAGGACGAATCCGTGAACATGGGCGAGATGGAAGTGAAAATGGCTGAAACTGCCGCAGGTTTCCTCGGCAAGCAAATGGAACAGTAGACGAGGACATCGTTCCTTGGATGGAGACTCCCGCTGAACGTTGATCACAGGGTCAATCGGCAGCTGGGAGTTTTTGTTTGTCCGGTCGATTTTTGTGCCACTCTCCCACCCTTGGTTATAATGGAGGTACGCATGGCAGCGTCTGCATGAGGATTGGCTTGCGATGCGAAAGAAGAGACTAGGGGATTGGAAGAGGATATGAAACCAGATCAAACCGGGGCAAGGCTGCTGCAGGGAGCGTTTATCCTCAGTGCAGCCGCCATACTGTCCAAGCTGATTGGCACGCTGCAAAAAATACCGCTGCAAAACATGGGCGGCGATGCCGTCTTTGGTATCTACAACACGGTTTATCCGTTCTATATGATGATCATTACAATCGCGGCGATCGGTTTTCCCGCGGCCGTATCCAAGTATGTGGCAGAGTATGAGGCGGAAGGGCGCACTCGGGACGGTCATCGGCTGCTGCGCTTGTCCTCCGCCGCGCTGGTGCTGTTCGGTCTGGTTCTCGGTTTCCTGATGTACGCCTGCGCTCCGTGGATCGGGAAGTGGATCGGCAGCAGCCAGGTAATACCGGCTCTCCGCGCAGGAGCTTTGGCGCTGGCTTTCGTGCCCTGGATGTCGGTTCTGCGCGGTTACTTTCAGGGGCTGCATAATATGGTGCCGACGGCTATCTCCCAGATTACGGAGCAGATGGTCCGCGTCGGGGTCATGATCGTGCTGCTGCTCTACCTTGTCCGTGTCGGCGCCGATGCCGACGTGATTGCGGCGGGGGCGCTGCTTGGATCTGCTGCCGGCGGTGCCGCCGGGCTTTTGGTGATGGGGCTCTACTGGCGCAAGCATATCCGGGCATCTCGAAGCGCCACGCGGGGAGCAGCAAGGCACGAATTCGGAGAGTCCGGTATGAACAAAACGGAGATGCATGCCGATGTAACTAAAGAGGGAGCAGGTGTTCTGCTTGGCCGCCTGCTTGCTTATGGCATCCCGGTCTGCCTCAGTCTGCTGGCGGTTCCGCTGATCGGTCTGGTGGACACCTTCACCGTGCCCCGGTTATTGACGTCCGGCGGACTTGGCGAATCGCTGGCCATGGCGGAGTTTGGGGTCTATAACCGCGGCCTGCCGCTGGTCCAGCTGGTTACGATGCTCGCCGCTTCCTTGTCGGTTCTGTTCATTCCTGCGCTGGCGGAAGCCAAGTTCAAGGGAGAATCGGACCGGGTCGCAAGCCAAAGCCGCATGGCCCTTCGCTGGTTCTGGCTGATCGGCATGACGGCCTCCGTAGGCCTGGCTGTGCTCGCTGAGCCGATCAATATCATGCTGTATGAAGATGCCGCAGGTACGGGCGCGATGCAGGTGATTGCATTTACAGCGGCCGGGGGGACGCTGAGCACGATTACGGCAGCGCTGCTCCAGGGCATCGGCATGGTCAAGGGGCCGGCGATTCACCTGCTGGCTGCGGCAGGTCTGAAGCTGCTGCTCAACCTGCTGCTGGTGCCGCAGTTCGGCATTACCGGCGCGGCCATCGCCGGCGTGGCTGCGCATCTGACCGCCGCCGCGCTCAACCTCGCGCTGCTCTCGCGAAGGGCCGGCGCCCGCCTTGACGCCGGGGGAATGCTGGCGAGGACGCTGCCGGTCCTCGCTGCGGTGGCGCTGGCCGCCTGGGGCGCAAGTGCCGCGTCCGGCGGCCTTCTGGGGGCGGCCGGCTTCGCACCAGGCCGCCTGACCCACGCGTTCGCGAGCCTGAGCGGCGTCGCGGCCGGCTGCGGCGCCTTCCTCATCGGCGCCGCGCTCACGAAGCTCCTCACCGAGGAGGAGCTTCGGATGCTGCCGAAGGTCGGAAGACCGCTGGCAGCCTTCTTGCGGGCCCTGCGCGTGCTGCGCTGAACCGGGCAGACGTGCAGATGTTTGATCTTCTGTGATATAGTAGTGTACGATAACGACGTCGACAAGGCGGACGAAGACGAAAGGAAGTAGCTTATGAGTGCATCCATTACGGTGGTCGGCTTGGGTTCTGGCAATCCGGATCGATTGACGATAGGCATCATCAAAACCATGCAGCGGGCATCGAAGGTGTATGTGCGCACGTTATCCCATCCCGTCATGGCTGCGTTGAAGGAGTTCCAGGTACAGCCGGAATCGTTTGACCATGTGTATGAAGCGCATGACACCTTTCCCGAGGTGTACGAATCCATTGCAGCCGCTCTAATCAATTTGGCCAAGGCCGCGAAGGACGACGAGCGCGAGATCGTCTACGCGGTACCCGGGCATCCGATGGTAGCGGAAGCAACGGTCCGGCTATTGCGCGAGCGCTGCCCCGGAGAGAATGTGATGCTTACGGTGCTCGGCGGCGAGAGCTTTCTGGACGAGGCCTTCGTCCGCCTTGGTTTCGATCCCATTGAGGGCTTTCAGCTGCTCGATGCCGCTGAGCTTCGGGCAAGCGTCATCCAGCCGCAGCTGCATACCCTGATCGGCCAGGTGTATGACATGTTTACGGCTTCGGAAGTGAAACTGGCGCTGATGGAGCTGTATCCGGACGATTATCCGGTCATTGTCGGCCATGCGCTGGGCGTTGAGGGCGAGGAAGCGATCCGGCAAGTGCCGCTCTTCGAGCTCGATCGCATCGACGGCTACGGCAATTTGTCGCTGATCTATGTACCCCGAAGCGATGACAGCAATCTAAGGCAGCGGACGTTTGCGAGGCTTCACGAGATCGTTGGCATTCTCCGCAGTCCCGAAGGCTGTCCGTGGGACCGTGAGCAGACCCACGAATCCATCCGCAAAAATCTGATCGAAGAAACCTACGAGGTATTGGAGACGATTGACGAGGATGACCCCGAGCATATGCAGGAGGAACTCGGCGACCTGCTCCTGCAGATTATGCTGCATTCCCAGATGGAAGAAGAGCTGGGTACCTTCACGGTGTATGACGTCATTCAAGCCCTGAATGACAAGCTGATCTTCCGCCACCCGCATGTTTTTGGCGAGAGCAGCGCCAAAGACGCGGAATCCGCCCTGCAGAACTGGGAGCAGATGAAGGCGGAAGAGAAACGGCGCAAGGGGCTCTCCCCGGAGAAAGCTTCGGCGCTGGACGGTATCCCGCGGGACCTTCCCGCCTTGATGAAGGCGTACAAGCTCCAGAAGAAGGCGTCCAAGGTGGGCTTCGATTGGGATAACATCGACGGCGTATTCCAGAAGATTGAAGAGGAGCTCGGTGAGCTGCGGCAAGCGGTGACGGAGGGTCAATCCGACGAGGATACGGCGCTCGAGCTCGGCGATCTGTTGTTCGCGGTTTCCAATGCGGCAAGATTCATCGGCGCGGATCCGGAAGAGGCGCTTTCGAGAACGAACCGGAAGTTTATCCGTCGTTTCAGCTACATAGAGGAGCAGCTTGCCGCCCAGGGCAAAACCCTGCAGGAAAGCACCTTGGACGAGATGGAAGCCCTGTGGCAGTCCGCCAAAACGGGATCGGCGCATCACGGCGGTATCAAAGAGTGAAAAAACGCATCTTTTCACGTAAAAAATAAAAAAATAGGGATATGCGGCAGGAATTCCGCAAGGCATCCAGAATAATCATTAATGGTGAAATCTTGCAGAGTGCAAGGCGGTATAACCGAATAACCGTAAATCTTATATTTTTCTGATAATTGGGAGGATTTAATTCATGAACAAAACAGATCTGATCAACAACATTTCCGGTAAAAGTGGATTGACTAAAAAAGACGTAGAGAACGTCCTGAACGGCTTCCTTGGCGAAATCACGGAAGCTTTGGCTAATGGCGATAAAGTTCAATTGATCGGCTTCGGTACATTCGAAACTCGCAAGCGCGCTGGACGCACAGGCCGCAACCCGCAAACAGGCAACACGATCGAAATTCCAGAATCCAACGTTCCTGCGTTCAAGGCAGGCAACAAGCTTAAAGAAGCTGTAAAATAATGCGCGTCGATAAATTCCTGAAAGTATCGAGGTTAATCAAGCGGCGTACCGTAGCGAAAGATGTATCGGATCAAGGCCGGGTGCTGATCAACGGCCGCGAGGCCAAGCCGAGCAGCACGGTTAAAGTGGGCGATGAGATCACCGTCCAGTTTGGCCAGAAGCTGGTGACCGTCCGGGTCGAGCGTCTTACCGAGACAACCCGTAAAGATGAGGCGACCAGCCTCTATACCTTGGTCAAGGAAGAACCGATCGTTAAAGATCGCGGATTGGACTGGTAAACAGCCCGAGCCGTTCCGTGAAACGTCCCTCTCACCATAAGGTGGGGGGGACGTTTCTGTTTTCATTCTGGCGTGTATATATGTACGGGGGATCCGGGCTCCCGTTCGTTTATGAAGCTTCCCGGCTGCTTTCCGATCTTTCATGAAGGTGTGCGCCGCTTCCGGTTCTAAAGACAGGCACCTCCCCATAAGCTATTGTTAAAAGGAGGGGTACATGCCATGATCGACCAAGGGAAGGGCAAGTTTCATGATCTGCGGATGCAGAACCGGAAGCTGCTGGACATTACGGGTGTCCAAAACGTGGAGAGCTTTGACAGCGAAGAATTCCTGCTTCAGACCGAGCTTGGGCATCTGACCATTCGAGGGCAAAATTTACATATTAAAAATCTCAGCCTGGAAGAGGGGCTTTTGTCGATTGAAGGTCAGGTGCACTCCCTGATATATTTGAATCCCGGTTCGCAGACCAAGAACAAGAGTCTGCTGGGCAAGCTGTTTAAATGAATCCCAGCGTACAATGGATCACGCTGCTCTGGATGCTCTTCTCCGGAGCAGCGATGGGAGTCGCCTTCGACAGCTACCGGGTGCTGGCAGGGCAGCTCCGTTTCCCGCAATGGTCCAAGCATGCCCTGGACTTCCTTTACTGGATTGCGGCAGCCTTCTTCATTTTTCGCATGTTATACATGACCAATGACGGGCAGCTACGCTTTTATGTGTTTGTTGGGCTATTTATAGGGGTTTGGATCTATTTTTTATTATGGAGTGTCATAACCCAGCGTTTTGTGGTAATGTTAATTCAAGTGACAAAAGGCTTGCTGTCCTTTTTGTACAAGCTGTTCCGTATGCTATTATGGAATCCGATCAAAGGAATCCTGATGCTGGGCTTAGGGCTGTTAAGGTTTCTATGGAAGTTTCTCCTGTCGCTGTTGCGTTTAATCCTTAAATGCCTCATGCCTTTTTGGCGACTCCTGAAATGGATGCTGAGACCGATCACGTCCAGGGTCAGGCTGCCGGCATGGAGCAGGCAATTAGCGGACAAGGTTATCAAGGCGTGGAAGCGCTGGTTTTAGGAGGTATGGTCATGGGAAGATTTGCTGATCCATCGAAGCAGGCTCCCCAACAAACCAAGACAAAGAACAAAGGCGCCCGCCGGCGTAAGAGAATGTTTGTGGCGATGATGGCGCTGTTTTTGATCTGGGCAGGATCAACGCTCTGGTCCCAGAATGACCGCATCCGTAATCAGAACGAAGCGCTAGCTCAGAAGCAAGAGGATTATAAGTCCGTTGAACAGTCGCTCATCCAGATTACACACGAAGTGGAGCGATTGAAGGACCCAGAATATATCGGGCAGATTGCCCGCAAGAAGTTCGGATTGTATCTGCCGAATGAAACGCCGATCATTCAGCCCCAAAATTCGGGCGAATCGCCGTAATTAGGCATGACAGACGTCTGTTGACCTTGTTTAGGTCATTATCGTATAATCAAATCACCGCAGCGCGATTTCTAAATCGGACTGTATATTTTTAAGGGAGGATCATTTTATTCTATGGCAATTGAAGTGGGCACCAAGTTAGAGGGCAAGGTGACAGGCATAACGCATTTTGGAGCATTTGTGGATCTGTCAGGAGGTGTCACGGGTCTCGTTCACATCTCGGAAATCGCCGACAACTACGTTAAGGATGTCAACGATCATTTGAAGATCAACGATGTCGTTACCGTGAAGGTGATTAATGTCGACAAGGACGGCAAGATCGGTCTATCGATCAAGCAGGCTGTCGACAAGCCGGCTTCCGAAAGTCGTCCACCCCGCGCACCGAGACCGGAACGCAGTGGAGGCGGCGGAGAACGATTCGGAGGTGGCGGTGGAGGAGGATTCAACCGCGAACGCGGTGGACGCCCGTTTAAGCCTGCGGCCAACAAGCCTTCATTTGAGGATAAAATGTCACGCTTCCTGAAAGACAGTGAAGAACGAATCTCTTCGCTCAAGAAGAATACGGAAGGCAAACGCGGCGGACGCGGAGCCAAACGTATGTAATTCGATAAAATATAAACTGACCGCAGAGGGAAATTGCCTTCTGCGGTTTTTTTGTCGTTGCATCCAAGGGTACGACAGGTTCCTACGCATTTTACGGCGCCAATCTGCGGAATGAACGCGGGATGGCCGCCTCAATTCGGGAAATGATCCGCCCGAAAGCCTCAGGCTAGACCTGCGGAAACCCGGCTGGGCGCGGGGGATGAGCGGTCGTTTCCCGAACGTTCGCAGGGCACGTTGATTTTGTCGGAAATTTCTTTGGGGCTTGTCCGGTGTTCTGACAAACTTTCCGAAACGGGGGTTTTATAATGGGACCAACAAATTCGTGAAGAATGGGGTGCCAGCGTAATGGATAAAAGAAATCTGGTGATGTTTCCGGGTACTGAGGCAGTTAAAGGGGGAGCGGGTTCCATTCGTGCCCGCGTGGCGGAACGGTTAGGGCAGCTGCCTTTCCTGCAGCGTCCCATCCACTTCCTGGCCGCAAAGAAGTGGATGATCCTGCTAACCTTCATGGGTTTTCTGCTCGGACGAGCTATGATTCTGGGGGAACTTTCTCCATTTGCCGTCGCCTATTTCGCAGTCATCGCCTTTATGCGACGCGATGTTTTGCTGCCGGTAGGCGCAGCGATCGTTGCAGGAAGTTTATTTGCGTCCTTTCCGGTGGCATGGATGGTGCCGGCAGAGATTTTGATCTTTTATTTTATGATGCGGGGCTTGGAGACATATGATCGGGCGGAATTGTCTTATGCACCGTTGATGGTATTTGTCTCCACCTTCTTTGTGAACCTGTTCAGCGTCCTCATCGGACCGAGCATTACCTGGTACTCCATGATGATGCTCACCTTGAATGCCGTACTCAGTTTCGTGTTAACGCTGGTCTTTATCCAGGCGATTCCGGTGCTGACGCTTCGTAAAAAAACGCATGTTCTTCGTAATGAAGAAATTCTATGCATCATCATTCTGCTGGCGTCGGTCATGACAGGTGCCGTCGGATGGACCGTTCAATCCCTGTCGGTGGAGCATGTCTTATCCCGGTATCTGATTCTGCTGTTTGCGTTGGTAGGGGGTGCGCCGCTGGGCGCCTCGGTTGGCGTAGTGACGGGCCTGATCCTCAGTTTGGCCAATATATCGGCCTTCTCGCAGATGAGCCTGCTCGCCTTTTCCGGGATGCTTGCCGGTATGCTGAAGGAAGGGAAGAAAGGCGGCGTATCGCTGGGCATGCTGCTCGGGGCAACCATTCTTTCCATCTATTTCAGCAATCCCGGAGAAGTCATGATCTCCACATGGGAAACCTGCGCGGCCATCGTGCTGTTCCTCATTACACCGAAAAGCGTGATGCAGGCCATCGGCAGATATGTGCCGGGGACGCAGGATCATACCCGTTCTCAGCATGAATATGCCAAGCGGGTCCGGGACCTCACAGCCGATCGCGTGACCCAATTCTCCAAGGTGTTCCGCCAGCTCTCGCAAAGTTTCGGACAAACGTCAGGGGTCATACAGCCTCCAGGCAAACAGGCGGAGGAGATGAATCATTTCATGAATGCCGTGGCGGAAGGAAGCTGCGCCACCTGCTATAAACGGAATCAGTGCTGGGACATGAAATTCTACCAGACTTATAAATATATGACCGATATGATGACCTCGATCGAGGAGAATCCCGAGATGGAAGCAGACGATCTGCCGCCGGAGTGGAGCCGGATCTGCGCCAAGAAGGAGGAGGTGCTCGGCATCCTGAAGCAGCAGTATCATCTTTACCAACATGATATGCAGTGGAAACGCCAAATATACGATAGCCGCCATCTGGTAGCGGAACAATTATCCGGCGTGTCGCAGGTCATGGAGGATTTGGCTCGAGAAATTAAACGGGAAAGCCAGACGATGCACATTCAGGAGGAGCAGATCAGGGAAGCGCTGCAGCAGTTGGGGTTATCGATCCAAGGCATCGATATTATTAGCCTGGATTCGGGTCAGGTCGAGATTGAGATCGTTCATGCGTATACCCGCGGATATGACGAATGCAGGAAGATTATCGGACCGCTGCTGTCCGACATTCTCGGGGAGCATATCGCCGTGATGGAAGAAACCCTGACCCATCCTAGGGACGGATTGGCGACGGTGCGTTTCGGTTCGGCCAAAACATTTGAAATTATGACGGGCGTAGCGGCAGCGGCCAAGGGAGGAGATCTTTTATCAGGGGATAGTTTCAGTACGGTTGAGCTGGGCAACGGCACGTTTGCGGTAGCGCTCAGCGATGGAATGGGGAACGGGGAAAGGGCAAGGCTCGAGAGCAGCTCGGCCCTGAATATATTGGAGCAGCTGCTACAATCCGGCATGGATGAGAAGCTTGCGATTAAATCGGTCAACTCGATCCTGATGCTGCGTTCGCCGGATGAAATCTATGCCACCGTCGATATGGCTCTCATCGATCAATACACGGCTCAGACCACTTTTATGAAGATCGGTTCGACGCCAAGCTTTATCAAAAGGGGCAATGATGTCATACCGGTCTCGGCCAGCAATCTTCCCATCGGCATTATCCAGGATATCGAGGTGGATTTGGTATCCCTGCAGCTGCAGGCGGGCGATGTTCTCATTATGATGACGGACGGCATTTATGATGCGCCGGGTTACGCGGTGAACAAGGAGTTATGGATGAAACGAATGATCCAGGAAGTGAACAGTGAAGACCCGCAGGAAATAGCCGATTGTCTGCTTGAGAAGGTGATCCGCTATCAACAGAATCAAATCCATGATGACATGACGGTGGTGGTCGGGCGCGTGGATCACTTCCATCCGGAATGGTCGAATGTGCATGTTCCGGGATTCGCCCGCATGGAGCGGCCTCGAACGGTTAGCTGAGGATTTGCAACATATCAAAGCGATTACCCGGGAAATGGAGGCCCGGAGCCGATCAATTCTTTTCCGTCTATTCTTCCTGATTGTCGTTTGAACTCTCTTGAATGTGGAAATGATAGAGATAGAAATCCAATCGATAGGATGGATCAGACGGGAGGCAATTTGATTATGAAACAAATCTTGCTGATTACAGACGGGTGTTCGAATGTCGGTGCCAGTCCGGTTCTGGCCGCGGCGCATGCGCTGCAGGATGGTATTGTCGTAAACGTGGTGGGGGTCCTTGATTACGGGACGATCGGTGAACTTGGGGGATTGGAAATACAAGAGATAGCCAAAGCGGGAGGAGGCATACACCGGATCGTAGGTACGCCGCAGCTTGCGCAGACGATGCAGATGATGACTCGGAAAACGGTGGTTCAGACGATCCAACAAGCGGTAAATAAGGAGATACAGCATATTTTGGGAGGCGGGACGCTGGAGGAACTTCCGCCGGACAAGCGTTCGCAAGTCGTCGAAGTGGTGGATGAGCTGGCCGAGACGTCATCCCTTCAGGTTGCACTGTTAATCGATGCAAGTGCAAGCATGAAGCCTAAGCTGGCAGCCGTTGAGGAAGCGATACGCGACCTGATGCTGAGCTTGAAAGCGCGCGCAGGCTCAAGCGAATTGTCGGTATTCCATTTTCCCGGAAAACATAGCGGAGAGGATATCGTCATGGACGTGGATTGGACCTCGGATCTTGACGGTGCCCGCGGCATGTTCAGCAGGCTGCAGATGAAGGGGGCGACGCCGACAGGACCTGCCTTGTTAAAGGTGATTGAATTTTACCGATATGGTACACTAGAAGGTAATCAATCATGGCAGGGTCGTTCCAGCCAAGAGGAAGGGATGCTCGGTGACTACGTTGTCTAACCCGGGTTATCCGCCAGGAACCGTAATTAAGGGCAAATGGCGGAACAGCCGGTACATCGTGGAACGTATGCTCGGTAAAGGGGCTAACGGCAAGGTGTATCTGGTCCACCGGGCAGGAGTTCGCGAGCGTTATGCTTTAAAAGTAGGCTATGACGCTCTGGATCTACAATCCGAAATTAATGTGCTGAATGCGCTGAAAGAACAAATGACGGACCCTTACCTCGTGGAGGCGGACGATCATCATGATGGCAGCGGCGAAGTGTCCTTCTATGTCATGCGTTACATTGAGGGGAGCCCGCTGCATCATTTTATTCGCAAACGCGGCACCGAGTGGGTCGGCCTGATCGGGCTGAAGCTGCTTGAGAAACTGTCCGTTCTGCATGCATCCGGTTATGCGTTCGGAGATTTGAAGCCCAATAATGTGATGGTTTCGGCCTACGGAAGGGTGGAACTGATCGATTACGGCGGCGTCAGCTCCTTCGGGCGCAGCGTAAAGCAGTTTACGGAATGGTATGACCGGGGATACTGGAATGCCGGGAGCCGGACCGGCGACGTATCCTATGATTTGTTCTCGTTTGCCGTGATGTGCATCGGCCTGCTGGATGAGAAGTCGCTTAAGGAGGCGTCTTGTCAGCTTCCCCAAACCCGGAGCGTTGCCGACCTGCAGCTGGTGCTGCGAAGAAACCCCGTATTCAAGCCGTACGCCGTCTGGCTGAACAAGGCATTATCGGGAGAATTCGCGGATTCACGGGAAGCGCTGAACGAGTGGAGAAAACGGATATATGAAGGCTCGAGCCGAGGCGGGCGCCCAGCTCCGGGACGTACACCGCGCTGGCTAAGGAACGCGTTTGGGTTGTCCTTGGTCATTATGGCCTGCGCCGTTTATTTTTTCTTTCGCTCATGAGTTGTTGCCTTGTTACTGGGAGTTCATAAAGATTCGAGTTCAAAAAGGTCGGTTTTCAGCGAAGCTTATCTTCCCGATGTGCGTTTTTTCAAAACGCTTCAGTTGGATGAAGCTAGGGAGTGAGGAGAGAAAGCGTACGTTTTTGGTACGTGAGCACCTGAAATGTTTCCGCAGGAAACATACTTCGAAAGCGTCTGCTTAGGCCCGGCTGAGTTCAAGATTGATGCCGAGTGGCTTCCGGATTCACTTCGTGTTAGATATAGAATTTATGAGTTATCAGTGGAACTGATGAAATTCTATATCGCAAGAAAACCTACCTATGCATCGCGGTCGCTCATCCTTGAAGTGGCCTCGATAGGGGTTTTCTTATCAAAAGCGGACTTTTTGAACAACCTCTAAAGGGGACCTGGAAGTGAAACAGGATTATTTACGAACATTCGTCCAACATATCGAGCGTACTGCCGCAGAGTTTGATTTGTGGTCGGAAGGCGACGGTATCGTGGTTGCCGTTTCCGGCGGACCGGATTCCGTTGCGCTTCTGCACGTTCTGCATGAAATCTCTATGCACCGTACGCCGCTCCGATTGATCTGCGCTCATGTGCATCATGGTTTTCGAAGAGAGTCGGATCAGGAGGCGGAGATGGTGCGCGAGCTGGCGGAATCGCTCAGACTTCCATTGGAAACGGCGTTCATCGATATTCCCGCTTATATGGAAGAGAGCGGCAAGGGTGGACAGGAAGCGGCGAGAGAGAAGCGTTACGAATTTCTGCTGCAAACGGCCCGGAAACACAATGCGCGCTCCGTGGCTTTGGCTCATCATGCCGACGATCAAGCCGAGACGGTATTCATGAGGCTACTGCGCGGAAGCGGTTTGTCGGGCCTGGGCGGCATCAAATTTAAGCGCACGGAAAAAAAAGTGGAACTTATCCGCCCGTTCCTTCGTATGTACAAGGCGGATATCGTGGAGCTGTGCCGCGTGTGCGGATTCCAGTATGCGGTGGATCACAGCAATCTGCAGACGAAGTACCGCCGTAATGCGATTCGCCTGGAAGTATTTCCTTTTTTGGAGCGATACAACGGGCAGTTCTCCTCCTCACTCAATCAGCTGGCCGAAATTGTCCAGCAGGAGGATGATTTTGTGGAGCTTGAAGCTGCGAAGCAATTTCGGAGTTTGGTACAGGAGAACGATGGGAGGCTCGCTTTCGACGCGCCTTCCTTTTTGGGCTTACATGTCGCTTTACAACGGCGTTTGATTAAACTAATATTAAATTACCTGCCCTCAGATCAGGAAAACACCGATTTTGTCAAGATTGAAACGGTGCGCCACGGCATTCTTAACGATCAGCGAAGCAACTGGCGTCTGGATCTGGGTGACGGCATAACCTGTGTTCGTGAGTACGGAGTGATCCAGTTTTGGCCTAATCCTCCGGAAGAACAGGGACAGTACATATACATTCTTGATTCTCCTGATGCGTCAGAGCTTTATGTTAAGGAAATCGGAAAAATGCTGACATTGTCGTTAAAGACAGGAAGCGAAAGCCGGAGCGGCTCCAGACCATCGGCCTTTGTGGCGGATTTTGATGCGGATGAGCTGCGGTTTCCTTTAACCGTGCGCAACAGACAGCCGGGAGACAAGATGAAGATCATGGGATTAAACGGAAGCAAAAAGGTGAAAGATATTCTCATTGATGAGAAAATCCCGCCGTCTGTCCGTGCCCGGATTCCTATTCTTTGTGACGGTTCCGGCAGCATCGTATGGATTCCAGGTGTACGACGTTCCGTTCACGCCGCTTGCGGGCGGCACACATCACGAGTTCTCCGGATGGAGCTGTCGGATGTTTAAGGCAAGTGTAAAACGAAGAATGGCCCGTTTCACGCTTTCATAGTATAAACGTAGGAGGTCCACTTAAGTTGCAGAATGACATTCAGGAAATACTCATCAGTGAAGAAGAGATCCGCGCAAAAATTAAGGAACTCGGTTCCAAACTCAGCGCCGAATATGAGGGACGCAATCCGCTCGTTATTTGCGTTCTTAAAGGTGCGTTTATTTTTATGGCCGACTTGGTTAAATCCATAACAGTACCTCTGGAGTTGGATTTCATGGCTGTATCCAGCTATGGAGCATCAACCAAATCCTCTGGCGTGGTCAAGATCATTAAAGATCTGGACGCTTCCGTTGAAGGCAGGGATGTTCTGATTGTGGAGGATATTATTGACAGCGGTCTTACGCTCAGCCATTTGATTGAGCTTCTTAAGAGCCGCAAGGCAAACTCGGTGCGTGTTGTCACCCTGTTCGATAAGCCGGCACGCCGTACGGTGGATTTGCAGGCTGATTATACCGGATTCGTGCTGCCGGATGCTTTTGTTGTCGGATACGGGCTCGATTACGCCGAGCATTACCGGAACCTCCCCTACATCGGGATTCTGAAACCGGAAATCTACAGCAGTTAAACCACGCCAATAGGCTGCTGCCACAGATCGGGGGCCTTTGTTGAGATGGCCAGACAGGCTGTGGTAAAATATCTTATGTGTCTTGAGAGGAGGTAGGGGATGAGTCGGTTCATCCGGAATTCTGGTTTTTATTTGATTCTATTTTTAGTCGTGGTGGGCATAGTACAATTCGTCACCAATGGCGGCGAGCAAGCCGATGCCCCTAGTTATAATCAACTGCGGCAGGAAGTCAAAGCTAACAACATAGAGGAAATGACGGTGCAATTTGACGGTTACGCTTATCTGGTGACCGGTAAGTATAGGGAGATATCCGAAGAGAAAAAATCGGAGAATTTCTCGACCTATATTCCTGCCACGGATGCAGCAATGCAAGAGCTGACTGCAGCCAGTGATAGCAACAATGTCAAACTGTCCGTGGTGCCAATGGAAGGCCAAAGCATTTGGCTGACATTGCTTTCATCCTTTATTCCGCTCATCATTATGTTTGTTCTGTTCTTCTTCCTGTTCAATCAGGCTCAGGGCGGCGGCGGCAAAGTGATGAACTTTGGTAAGAGCAAAGCCCGCTTATATAATGAAGAGAAGAAACGGATTACATTTGAAGATGTAGCCGGAGCAGATGAAGAGAAGCAGGAGCTTGTCGAGGTTGTTGACTTCTTGAAGGATCCGCGCAAATTTAACACGGTTGGCGCTCGCATTCCGAAGGGCGTCCTGCTTGTCGGTCCTCCGGGTACCGGTAAGACGCTCCTTGCACGTGCCGTTGCCGGCGAAGCGGGAGTGCCGTTCTTCAGTATTTCCGGTTCCGACTTCGTAGAGATGTTTGTCGGCGTCGGTGCTTCTCGCGTACGCGACTTGTTCGAAAACGCGAAGAAGAATGCACCATGTATCATCTTCATCGATGAGATTGATGCTGTAGGTCGTCAGCGCGGCGCCGGTCTCGGCGGCGGTCATGACGAGCGCGAGCAGACGCTCAACCAATTGCTGGTTGAGATGGACGGTTTCGGAGCGAACGAAGGCATTATCATCGTCGCTGCGACCAACCGACCGGATATTTTGGACCCGGCGCTTCTTCGCCCGGGACGTTTTGACCGTCAGATTACCGTCGATCGCCCGGATGTGAAGGGCCGTGAAGCCGTACTGAAGGTTCATGCACGCAACAAACCGTTGACGAAGGATGTCAAGCTCGACATCATCGCCAAACGTACAACCGGTTTTACGGGCGCCGATCTGGAGAATCTCCTGAACGAGGCTGCCTTGCTTGCGGCTCGCCGCAACCGTAAAGATATCTCCATGCGAGAAGTGGATGAAGCGATTGACCGCGTTATCGTGGGTACCGAGAAGCGCAGCCGCGTGATCAGCGACCGCGAGAAACGCATCGTAGCTTACCATGAAGCCGGTCATACCATTGTGGGTTACTTCCTTGAGCATGCGGATACGGTGCACAAGGTAACGATTATTCCTCGCGGCCGTGCCGGCGGATATGTCATCATGATGCCGAAGGAAGATCGGATGCTTGTAACGAAGCAGGAATTGCTGGACCGCGTAACCGGTTTGCTTGGCGGCCGTGTCGCCGAGGAGCTGTTCATCGGCGAAATCGGAACCGGAGCATACAGCGACTTCCAGCAAGCAACGGGCATCATTCGCAGCATGATTGTGGAATACGGTATGAGTGAGAAGCTCGGACCGATGCAGTTCGGTACATCCCAAGGACAAGTGTTCCTGGGACGTGATATCGGACACGAGCAGAACTATAGTGATGCAATCGCTTATGAAATCGATCAGGAAATGCAGCGGTTCATTAACGAATGTTATGAGAAGTGTAGAGAGCTTCTGACCAAGCATTCCAAAGAGGTTCATCTGATTGCCAACACGCTTCTGGAGAAGGAAACACTGGAGCTTGAGCAGATCAAGAACCTCATTGAGACCGGATCGGCTGAAGGCGATGGTAGTGGCGAAGGTGAAGGTTCTTCCGAGAACGGCGAGCCGATCATCGACAACATTGGCGACGTGAAAGTTCGCATCCAAGGGAAAGAAGACGGCGGGCAGCCGACTTCCACGGAAGAAATTCCGAACAACCCGATGGATTCGAATGATCCAGCACCGGAAACCAAAGATTCCGAACGCAAGGATCCTCCAGGCGGATCGGACAACGGTAACAGCAGTTTAACGTAATATTCGTTGATAAAACATCGAATACCGAATAAAAAAGAAGAACCGGAGAACGATGATTCGTTTTCCGGTTCTTTTTGTGCTTTCTATCACATTGACAGGGGACAGAACGAACGTGTACATTAGTTGTTAAATAAGGATGCGCTTCCTTTCACAAAGGTGGAAACCATCCTGAAAGTCACATGGTCATCAGCGGCGAACAGCCGGACTACATAAAGGGAGAGGGTCGATCATGGAAGCTTTGGCACTGGAGCGCAAGGCAGAACAGAACCGTGAACTGCGTGAGCGGTTAATGCAGTTGAAGAAGGAACGTAATGCAATTATTTTGGCTCATTATTATCAACGGGACGAAATTCAGGAGGTTGCTGATTTCCGGGGGGATTCCTTCTTGCTCGCGCAGAAGGCGGCACAAACCGACGCCGAGGTCATCGTATTCTGCGGCGTGCATTTTATGGGCGAGAGCGCCAAAATCCTGGCACCAAACAAAACGGTTCTCATTCCGGATGAACGGGCCGGCTGTCCTATGGCCGATATGGTGAACGTGGACGGACTGCGGAAATTGAAAGCGCAGCATCCGAATGCGAAGGTGGTTACGTACATCAATTCATCCGCCGAGATCAAGGCCGAAACGGATATCTGCTGCACTTCCTCCAACGCCGTGAAAGTGATTCAGTCGGTGGATTCGGACGAAATTATATGGGTTCCCGATAAGAACCTGGGGCACTATGTTCAGCAGCATACCGACAAGAAACTCATTATTTGGGAAGGATACTGCAACACGCATGACATGCTGACCGTTAAGGATGTCGTCGAGATGAAGGCCAAATATCCTCAGGCTGAATTTGTGGTGCATCCGGAATGCCGTCCGGAGGTTGTTGCCATGGGTGACTTTGTGGGAAGTACAACCGCCATCCTGGAATATTGCAAACAGTCATCGGCCAAGGAGTTTATCGTGGGAACTGAGGACGGTACCGGTTATCAGCTTCGATTGGATAGTCCGGATAAATCGTTCCACTTCGCGACGAAATTCCTGGTATGTCCGAATATGAAAGTGAATAATCTCAAAAAGCTGGTGAGAGCACTTGAAACGATGAAGCCGCAGATCTATGTGCCGCCGGTCGTTGCAGAGAAAGCCAGAACTTCATTAGAGCGCATGTTACAGGTTAAGTAGCATGCGCTACTCTTTCGTGAAAAGACAGGTGAGGCAACGTGATACCGCAGTATTTGATTGATTTTGAGCTGAACGATCTCCCGGTTGTAGAGACGGATGTCATCGTGATCGGTTCAGGCATTGCGGGTTTATATACGGCGATCATGGCAAGTGCGACTCAGAATGTGCTTTTGATTACGAAAAAATCACTCCTCGAGAGCAACACGCGTTATGCTCAAGGCGGGATCGCGGCCGTAACGGCCGAGGATGACTCGCCAGCATATCACCGTCAGGATACCCTCCTTGCAGGGGCCGGTTTATGTTCATCTGCCGCGGTGGATGTGCTTGTAAACGAGGGTCCCGTCGGGGTTCAGGAGCTGATTCGCCTCGGCACGACGTTTGATGTGGAGAACGGCGAGCTTGCATTGACCAAAGAAGGTGCGCACAGCCACCGACGGATCCTTCATGCCAACGGTGATGCTACCGGTTATGAAATTGTGCGCGCTCTTTCCATTCAGGTCGAAATGCTTCACAATATAAAGGTATGGGACGATCATTTTGTCATTGACCTGATTACCGAGCAGGGAGAGTGTCACGGCGCTTTGGTACAGATGCCGGATGGCAAGCGGGTATTCGTGCGCGGCCGTGCGACGATTATGTGTTCCGGCGGGGCCGGTCAGTTGTACCGGTACACGACCAATCCGGAGGTTGCGACCGCGGATGGCATCGCCATGGCTTATCGGGCAGGTGCAGAAATTCGGGATATGGAGTTTATCCAGTTTCATCCGACGGCGCTCAGCTATCCGGGCGCTCCCCGATTCCTGATATCAGAGGCGGTTCGCGGCGAAGGTGCCGTGCTTCGTAATATAAGAGGGGAACGGTTCATGCCGAAATACCATGAGTTACAGGAGCTCGCACCGCGGGATATCGTGGCACGGGCCATTGTCAGCGAAATGGAAGCGACGGGATCGACCTTCGTATATCTGGATATTACCCATGAGTCGCCGGAAATGGTCAAACATCGATTCCCTACGATTTATGAAACATGCATGCAGTATGGGCTGGATTTATCGTCCGATTGGATTCCGGTCTCCCCGGCTGCGCATTATATGATGGGGGGCATCAAGACCAACCTGCACGGCGAGAGCAGCGTGAAGCGGTTATTTGCTTGCGGAGAGGTCTCGTCTACCGGTGTTCACGGAGCGAACCGGTTGGCCAGCAACTCGCTTTCGGAGGCGGTCGTGTACGGCAGTCGGATTGTCGAGCGCATTAAGAGCCTCCCGGAACCCTCTGGGGATCCTCTTCGGGTATCATTCCATCTGGGCCGCAAGGACGCTCCGTCGCAAGCGATGGTGGAAAAACGCTTGAAGCTTCAGAAGGTCATGGTGCGTTATGCAGGACTTCGGAGAAATCGGGATACTCTAATAAGAGCAGCGGAAGAGCTTGGTCGTCAGCTGCCCTTGTTCCAATCGATGCTCTCCAAGCGTGAAGAATACGAATTTGCGAACATGCTGACTGCATCCCTGCTGGTGGTTCAAGGCGCGCTGGGACGGGAAGAAAGCCGGGGAGCTCACTATCGTGAGGATTATCCGGAGCGAAATGACAGCGAATGGCGCAAGCATATTGTGTTTATACGGGACCAAGAAATGACGGAGGAATTGAGCGATGATGTTTAACGGATACAACGATGGCCTTCTCCAGAGCATACGAACTTGGCTGCAGGAGGATATTGGGTCGGGGGACATTACGACCCTCACCACGATCGAGCCGGGTCACGAATCCAAAGGGGTTATCCATGCCAAAGAGGCAGGGATCGTGGCAGGCATGCCGGTGGCAGAGCTGGTATTCGAAACGGTAGATCCAACGCTTACGTTTACGGCATTGGTCCGTGACGGAGAAGTTGTGGAAAAAGGGACGATTCTCGCTGAGGTGGAAGGAAGCACCCATCGTATTTTGACAGGCGAGCGGCTCGCGTTAAATTTGCTTCAGCGTCTATCGGGCATTGCAACCAAAACACGTTCTTTTGTTGATGTGCTTGAGGGATTGCCGACAAGGCTGGTGGATACCCGGAAAACGACGCCAGGCCACCGGATGCTTGAGAAATATGCCGTGCGGGTCGGCGGCGGCGCGAATCATCGCTTCGGCCTGTACGATGCCGTCATGATCAAGGATAATCACATCAAGGGTGCGGGCGGAATCGCCCAGGCGGTCAGCCGGGCCAGAGCCCATATCCCGCACACCATGACGATCGAAGTTGAAACCGAGAGCCTGGCACAAGTGGAAGAAGCCTTGGCTGCAGGCGCGGATATTATCATGCTGGATAACATGAATCATGACATGATGATGGAGGCCGTGCGGAGAATCAAGGCCAAGTCGCCTCACGTTCGCGTTGAAGCGTCGGGGAACGTTACATTGGAGACCGTGCGCGGGATTGCGGAGACCGGGGTTGATGTCATTTCGGTTGGACGGCTGACGTATTCATTCCATAGTCTCGATATTAGTTTGGATCTGAATGCAAAGAAAGGAGGAGCAGAGGGTTGATTCTCGTTGTGGACGTAGGGAATACCAATATTGTGCTGGGTGTGTACCAGGGAAAGAAACTGCTGCATGATTTTCGGATCAGTACATCGCGTCAGTCTACCGTGGACGAATACGGTGTATTGATCCACAATTTGTTTCAAATGTCCAATATATTGGTAAGCCAAATAGAAGGCGTTATTGTCTCTTCCGTAGTTCCTCCGCTTGTGCGCGTGGTCGAGGAAATGTGCAATAAATATATTGGCAAGGCGCCCCTTATCGTTGGGCCGGGGATCAAAACCGGACTCAATCTGCGGTATGAGAATCCGCGCGAGGTGGGGGCTGACCGGATCGTGAATGCAGTAGCAGCCGTCGAGCAGTACGGGGGGCCGCTGATCGTAGTGGATTTCGGTACGGCGACGACGTTTGATTGCATTGATGAAGCTGGCAACTATCTGGGCGGCGTAATTGTGCCGGGCATTGGCATTGCCACGGAAGCCCTTGTACAGCGTGCTTCCAAGCTTCCTCGCGTAGAGCTCGAAAAGCCGAAAAAGGTGATTGGGCGCAACACCGTTCATGCCATGCAGGCCGGCATCGTATTCGGTTATGCAGGACAGGTCGATGGCCTGGTTAAACGCATAAAAGCCGAGATGGGAACGGACAATGTTAAGGTTATCGCCACGGGGGGAATGGCTGAGCTGATTGCCGGCGAAACGGAATCCATCGAAGAGATTTCTCCCCTCTTGACGCTGGAAGGCTTGCGTATTATTTACGAGCGTAACTAGAACCGGTATAAAACCGTTAGATATTACAAACAACCAGAAAGACAAGGAGGCCTCAAGATGGGTAATCAAAAAGACCGTATGCTGCGGGGAACGGCGTTAAACGGGAAAGTGCGGGCATTTGCCGTTCGGACAACCGATCTGGTGGAAGAGCTTCGCCGAAGACACGATACGTTCCCTGTCGTCACAGCCGCTTTGGGCCGCACCGTGTCAGCAGCAGCGATGATGGGAGCTATGCTGAAGGGAGATGAGCGTCTTAGCATTCAGGTTCGCGGCGATGGACCGATCGGTCTGATTGCGGCGGAGAGCAATGCCAAGGGCGAGGTACGCGGTTATGTCAAAAATCCGCATGTGGAGCTGACGAATATACGTCCGGGCAAGATGGACGTAGCCGCTGCGGTAGGGACCACCGGTCAGATTGATGTGGTCAAGGACTTCGGATTGAAGGAGCCTTACCGTGGCAGCGTGCCGATTATCTCGGGCGAGCTGGCTGAAGATTTCACGTATTATTTTGCTGTATCCGAACAGACCAACTCGGCGGTAAGCTTGGGCGTCCTGGTTTCGCCGGATTATTCCGTGGCCAATGCCGGCGGCTTCATCATTCAGCTTCTCCCCGGCGTTAGCGACGAAGAGATTACGGAGATCGAGCTGGCGTTAAGCAAGATTCCTCCGATCACCGAGATGCTGGAGGAAGGGCTGGATCTCGAGGATATCCTGAAACGCGTCGTTCCGGATGTGACGATTCTGGAGGAAACGGAAGTCTACTTCAGCTGCGACTGCTCCCATGAGCGGGTGGAGCGCGCACTGATCAGCCTGGGACGGGAAGAGCTTGAGCAGATGATCGAAGAGGACGGCAAAGCAGAGGTTTCCTGCCATTTTTGCAATGAACGATATACGTTTGACCGAGAACAGCTTAAATCCGTGCTAGAGCGGGCCAAATCTTAATGTTGGGATGAGCGACCGTGATGACGAGACAAGAGAAGGGATTGTGGGCGACCGTCATTGTCTTGACAGCATGCGTATTGGGTATGGGGGGCTGGATGCTGTTTTCCGGGGGCTTTTCGCAGGAGGCTTCTCCGCCGTGGAAAGCAGGTTCCCAGCCCGTTGCATCCATCCAGGACAGGGCGATTACCGAAGACGAGTGGGTTGACGAGCTGAAGAAGAGATATGGGCGCGAAATGCTGATGACCATGCTGAATCGGCACGCCGTGGCGCTGGAAGCGAAAGCGAAGGGCATTGATGTGACGGCAGCGGAAGTCGAGACGGAAATCGAAGTCATGAGCCGAAGCTATGGCTCTAAGGAACGGTTCTTATCGGAAATGGAAGATCAGCTTGGCATTACGGAGAGTGAGTTAAAGACGGAGACGACATATCGGCTCCTGCTTGAGAAAATTGCGACTTCCGATGTTCACATCGAGGAGCAGCAAATCGATTCGTATCTGGAACAGTACCCTGATCAATTTCGACCCAAGAAACAGCTGAATTTATCCATGATTGAAGTCGCTTCGGAAGATGAGGCGGAACGCGTCATGGATCGGTTGGAGAATGGGGAGGATTTTGCGGATCTCGCAGCTCAGGTATCCCTTGACGAGTACACTCGGGAAGACGGCGGACAGATCGGCTTGGTAGAAGAGGATGACCCTTTTTTGCCGCCAGAGCTGCTTGAAGCAGCGTTATCGCTCGAGCCCGGGGATATTGCGGGACCTGTATCGCTCACGGACACATATGCCATAGTATATGTTAAGGATATTATTGAGCCTCAAGCTCCTAGCGAGGAAAGTATCCGGAAGGCGGTTCGCAAGCAGCTGGCCCTGGAGCAGTCGGTGTCCTTATCGGAATTGGAGCGGCAGCTTCGCGAGAAATACGAGGCACGGATCAGTGCGGGTACGGTTACGCTGTAAATAGAGCAACAACATGAGGAAAGCTCGCTGTGGCGGAGAAAGATCTGGCTGCAGGAGCTTTTTTCGCTGTAGTTAATGCCTAAGCTTGGATGGCTGCGGAAAATTGGCGGTTATCCGGCATGAAGTCCTCCGAAGGATTTCGCGTTCGGCTCGTTCGTGAGTCGCAGGAAAATTCACCTAGAAATGTTGATTTTCGAGCAGCTGGATATTGACAATGGCCTGTAACGTTGATAAGATGAAGGTACAAAAACCTACCTTTTTACTCGGATATTGGAGAGCCATTGAACATCTGGAATTTTATTAATTTGCCGGCTCCCATTTTTTTAACATCGAGAACCTACAAATTCATGATTCGACATTCGAATGAATAACACCATTATGTATTCACTATTTTTATCCAGATCCATATTTAGAGGAGGTCTTCATTCATGGCAAAAGTCGTAAATAATGTGACAGAATTAATCGGTGAAACACCGCTCGTCCGTTTGAACCGGATCGTACCGGAGGATAGCGCAGAGATCTATCTGAAGCTGGAATACCAGAACCCGGGCGCCAGCGTTAAAGACCGGATCGCGATCAGCATCGTGGAAGAGGCAGAGAAGGATGGACGTTTGAAGCCGGGCGATACGATTATTGAAGCGACCAGCGGTAATACCGGCATCGGCTTAGCTATGGTGGCAGCGGCCAAAGGCTATAAAGCGGTTATCGTCATGCCTGAAACCATGAGCTTGGAGCGCCGGAACCTGCTGCGTGCTTACGGAGCGGAACTGGTCCTGACACCGGGATCGGAAGGAATGAACGGAGCCGTTAAGAAGGCCGAAGAAATCCTGAAGGAAAATGCCGGATTCTTCATGGCCGAGCAGTTCAAGAACCAAGCCAACGTGAAGATCCACCGTGAAACGACTGGTCCGGAAATCGTTGAAGCGATCCAATCGATCGGCGGTTCCCTGGATGCGTTCGTGGCTGGCATCGGAACAGGCGGTACGATTACAGGCGCTGGGGAAGTGCTGAAAGAGCAATACCCTGACATCAAGATTATTGCGGTGGAGCCTGCTGCATCGCCAATCCTTGCCGGTGGCAAGCCAGGCCCTCACAAAATCCAGGGCATTGGCGCAAACTTCATCCCGGAAATATTGAACCAAGAAGTCTACGATGAAATCGTCCATGTAGAGAATGACGATGCCTTTGAAACTTCCCGCCGCGTGGCGAAGGAAGAAGGCGTTCTTGGCGGTATTTCCTCCGGTGCGGCTGTATATGCTGCCTTGAAGGTCGCCAAAGAGCTTGGTAAAGGCAAGCGGGTTGTTGCTATCATTCCAAGTAACGGAGAGCGTTACCTGAGCACGCCGCTCTATAACTTCGAATAAAATGATCTGGAATAGGCTGTGCATTTTCATCTCACCCAAGTGAGGTAATGTACTGTGAGAAGGGAGCCCTCAATGTGTTTTTTATAGCATTGAGGGCTTTTTGCGTATACTACTCCCTAAGATAACGCTTTAATGGATTCAAGGGCTGACCGCTTCAAAAATTATTGTTGGACAAGCCTCTATTTAGGGTTTTCAAGAGAAGCGGGATACAGTATACTGACAGGCAACAGTAAGGCTTTTGAAGACTAAGGGAGGATCGGCATGGATAGAAGAGTGGAGCTGGCCCAGTGGCAGGCATGGGCTAAAGAGGGCTGGTCCGTCGTTCCCTATCTGGTTCAATATAAAGGAGCAACACGAGGATTACCCCTGTCATGGAGACATGCTTGGAAAGAAGCATCGCCTTATGCCTTTGTGCTGGAGAGCGGCAAGGGTGGACGCTACACGTATCTTGGGTTACGACCGGTGTCCATTTTGCAGGGAAAAGGAAGCCAGGGCGAGGTCGTCGAAATGTCAGGCGGATTGCGAACGCAGATAACGGGAGAGCCGCTGCATCTGTTGGAGCAGTGGATGAAAGCGTGGAAATCACCCCGAGTGCCGGGATGGCCGGACTTTCGGGGAGGCTGTGCAGGCTTTCTGAGCTACGATGTCATCCGCTCGATCGAGCAGCTGCCCGTGATGGCAAAGGATGAGCCCGGCTTTCCGGATTATTTGTGGATGCGCATGGAAGAAGTCTGGATTTACGATCATGCGGATGACAGCCTATACTGCTCGGTGCATGTTCCTCTGCCTTGGGCTTTCGGGAGCGGGGAAGATTCGAAGGAAGCGACGGCGATTGAGGATTCAGCGGATGTTTCTGAAGGTTCGGAGCTCTCACAGGGGCAGGAAGGGATTTTGGAGGAATTATATGAGAAGGCCGGCTTAAGAGCCGAATCGATGCTCTCCCAATGGAATCAAATGTACGGAACGGGACCAGAGAACGATTCGAGATCAGAAGATGAACGGATGCGGCAGGAACGATGGAAGAAAGCGCAGGAGCTGTCAGGGCCGAATGTGGAGGTCTGGGATCGGCTGGAGATTGATTTTTCGCAGGAAGCGTTCGAGCAGGCGGTTCTCTCGATCCAAGAATATATTCGGCAGGGCGATGTTTTTCAGGTCAACTTGTCTCTTCGCCGGCATCTGCAGCTCCATGCGGAACCTTCCGATATTTTCGAGTGGCTGCGCATTCTGAACCCTTCGCCTTATATGGGGTATTTATCCTCGCCAGGCTTCAGTTTGGCTAGCGGCTCACCGGAATTGCTGGTGAAGCTGGATGGCGATACCGTGTCAGCCCGGCCGATCGCGGGTACCCGGCGCCGGGGGAGAAATCCGGAAGAGGACGCGGCCATGGAAGCGGAGCTGCTTGGCAGCGAGAAGGAACGGGCTGAGCATATTATGCTGGTCGACCTGGAGCGGAATGACATCGGCCGCATAGCCGCATACGGGACGGTGCATGTTCCGGAGCTGATGACCGTGGAGAGGTACTCGCATGTCATGCATTTGGTGTCCCAAGTGGAAGGGCGGATTGCTGAGGGCAACAATGCATATGATGTCATTGCGGCAGCGTTCCCTGGCGGCACCATTACCGGCGCGCCCAAAATCAGGACCATGGAAATCATCGAAGAGCTGGAGCCCGTGACGCGGGGGCCTTATACCGGCTCCATGGGCTGGATCGATTATAACGGCGATATGGAGCTTAACATTATTATCCGGACCCTCGCCGTGAAGGATGGGGTCGGTTACATTCAGACAGGTGCTGGGATCGTCATTGATTCCGATCCTTATCGGGAATACCGGGAGTGCCATAACAAGGCCAAAGCTTTGATAGCGGCGCTGATGTGCAGTGAAGAAGAAGCCGCAGCGGCAGCTGCCTATATAGGGGGAAAATAACATGATACTTGTCATCGACAATTATGATTCGTTTACGTATAACCTGGTTCAATATTTGGGGGAGCTCGGCGAGGAAGTCAAGGTTTACCGGAATGATGAGATCGACATCGCCGGCATCGAAGCGTTGGCGCCGGACCATATCCTGATATCGCCGGGACCGTGCACGCCGAATGAAGCGGGCATCAGTCTGGACGTGATTTCGCATTTCAAAGGGATCATTCCGATCTTCGGCGTCTGCCTCGGCCATCAGGCGATCGGGCAGGCCTTTGGCGGCAACGTCATTCGTGCGGAGCGCCTCATGCATGGGAAAACATCCGCCATCCAGCACACAGGAGAGTCGGTCTTCGAAGGTTTGCCGGTTCCGTTCACCGCAACGCGATATCACTCGCTGATCGTTGAGAAGGAGACCCTCCCCGAGGAGCTGGAGATTACCGCCTGGACGGAAGAGGGCGAAATCATGGGGCTGCGGCACAAGCATTATCCCGTGGAAGGCGTACAGTTTCATCCGGAATCCATCATTACCGACCATGGACATCAGATGCTGCGCAACTTCCTGAAGCGCACGGCTGGCGCCAAGGCATGAAATATATAGGCATGAACGGCGGCATCGTTGAAGCTGCCGACGCGGTCATACCTGTGATGGATCATGGGCTTTTGTACGGAATGGGTCTATTTGAAACCTTTCGCACATATCAAGGGAAGCCCTTTTTGCTAGAGCGGCATTTGAACCGGCTGACGGACAGCTGCCGGGAGCTCGGAATCGCCCACAAGGCGGATGCCGAGAGGATCAGCGGCTGGATTGCGGAGCTGATGGAGGCGAACGGCCTTCAGGATGCCTATATACGGTACACCGTAACCGCAGGAAAAGGCTTGCTCGGTTTGCCTGCAGGAGATTATGCGAAGCCGGCCGAGATATTATTCGCCAAGGAGCTGCCGGCCGCCAATGCTGCGCTCTACGAGACTGGCAGAGCCATGAGGCTGCTGTCCCTACCGCGGAACACGCCGGAATCATCGATCCGGATGAAATCCCTGCATTATATGAACAATATACTCGCAAAGCGGGAATTGGCAAGATATCCGGAACCATCGGGTGGTCCGGCAGAGGGGCTGATGTTAACTTCGGCGGGAGACGTGGCCGAAGGCATCGTCAGCAACGTCTTTTTCGTCAAGAAAGGGTGTTTATATACGCCGGAGGTGGGTACGGGCATTTTGCCGGGGATTACCCGGGCGGTGGTGCTGGAATTGGCTGCCGATCTTGGCATTGAGGCCGAAGAAGGCCGTTACGATTGGGATGTATTTGCCGGAGCGAATGAAATATTTACGACAGGCTCTGTTCAGGAGATTGTTCCGGTCACGACGTTGATTGGAGTTGAAGGTGAGGCACTGACCATTGGACAAGGAGTGGCTGGCCCGATAACCCGTACATTGCTGTATGCGTATAGAAGGAAAGCAGGGCTTGATATATGAAAACAACCATCTATGAACGTGAATATCGTTTGAGCAAGGACGCTTCGTTAAAGCTCGGTCAGTCGACGCTCATTATGGGCATATTGAATGTGACGCCGGATTCGTTCTCGGACGGAGGCCGCTATAACGACACGGAGCGAGCCGTGGAGCATGCGCTTCAGCTGATTGAGGAGGGAGCCGACATCATCGATATCGGCGGGGAATCGACGCGGCCGGGACACGAGCCGGTTGGAGCTTCAGAGGAGCTTGCCCGCGTAATCCCGGTTATTGAAGCTATTCACCGGCACGCGCCGCAAATTCCGTTGTCGATTGACACCTATAAAGCGGAAGTGGCGCGCCAGGCTATTGGAGCGGGGGCTCATATCATCAATGATATCTGGGGCTTTAAAGACGATCCTGATATGCCTAAGACGGCGGCAAAGCTTGGATGCCCCGTCATTCTTATGCATAATCGCCGCGATCGAAATTACACGAATTTAATAGAAGACGTAAAACGCGATTTGCTGGAAAGCGTCGAAATTGCGCGCGCTGCCGGTGTGCAGGATCACCAAATTTTACTTGATCCGGGCATCGGGTTTGCTAAGGACTATGATGAGAACATGAAAGTGATGGCATCTCTCGATCAGCTTGTGGGGCTGGGGTTTCCGGTACTGCTGGCTACCTCCCGCAAAAGGTTTATCCAAACCGCGCTTGGCGCTCCGGCACAAGACGTGCTTGAAGGAACGGCAGCCACCGTCGCATACGGGATTGCGCAAGGCTGTCAGATCGTTCGGGTGCACGACGTGAAGCATATGAAACGGACAGCCATGATGTGCGATGCCATGACTTACGCTTCAACGGAGCTTCAACGCAACTAATTTTTTGGGATCAAGGATGGAAGGGCGGAGTACGAGATGGATAAAATGATACTGAGCCGCATGGAATACTACGGTTACCACGGTGTGTTTGAGGAAGAGCGGAAGCTGGGCCAACGTTTCTATGTGGATCTTGAGCTGGAGATGGATTTAAGCAAAGCCGCGAAGACGGATGATCTGACGTTAACGGTAAATTATGCCGAAATTCACGAACTCCTGCTGGAGATTATGCGGACGGAGTCGTTCCGCCTGATTGAAGCTTTAGCGGAGCATATTGCATCTAAGGTATTGGACACTTATACTATTATCGATGCTTTAACGGTCCGATTGACGAAGCCGCACCCGCCTTTTGACATTCATTTTGAAGGTGTGACCATTGAGCTGCACCGGACCAGGAAGTGAGACGATCATGAATTCACACGCCACCTCTGAGTGTTCAGAGGCTTATATTGCTTTAGGGGCCAATTTGGGAGACCGCGAGGGGAACCTGATGGAGGCTTTGGAACGGTTGGATGAAGTGCCAGGCATTGAGGTAGAGCGCGTATCCAATCTGTATGAGACCGAACCGGTCGGTTACGTGGATCAGCCGATGTTCCTTAATATGGCCGCAGCCGTGTCGACATCGCTGAGTCCTCATGAGCTGCTTGCCGTAATGCAGCAAATCGAGAAACAGCTCGGCCGGGTCCGTCATATTCACTGGGGACCGCGGACGGTGGATCTGGATCTGCTATGGATGGAAGGACGCCGTCTGGATACGCCGGACCTCGTTCTGCCGCATCCCCGCATGCAGGAACGGGCTTTCGTTCTCAGGCCGCTGGCCGATATCGTGTCTGAGCTTGAACCTTCTGGTCTGTACCCCGTGGTGAAGACAGCACTTGAGAACCTGGAAGGAAAGGAAGGAATTCAGCTTTGGAAAACAAGCAGCTGGCGCAGCGTATCCGCGCTTTCCGAAAATTGAAGGGTTTGACCCAGCAAGAGCTCGCCGAGCGATCCGGTATTTCTCTGGCTGTTCTTGGCGCCATCGAGCGGGGGAACCGTCGTGCCGAGGAGCAGATGCTGGCTCAGATTGCCGACGTGCTGGAGATTACGTTGCAGGAGCTTAAAGAACGGAACTAGATTATCTATCGTGAAGGCGATTCAGGTTTATTTTTTTGAAACCCTGCCATTAATATAGGAAGATGTCTTTTGGATGGGATCTACAAGAATGAGTAAATGTTGCGGACTGGACGATTGCGCGATTCATGGGTATGATGGTTTGGTTTGAAACTTAGGGATCTCACGCTCAAGAAGCGGGATCCTTCGACTATAAATATTTGAAAACAAAGGAGGGGTACATGGAATGGATCAATTGAAAATCGGAAACGTTGAAATGAAAAACCAAGTGGTTCTGGCGCCGATGGCTGGCGTGTGCAATCCGGCGTTCCGATTGATCGCCAAGGAATTCGGCACCGGTCTGGTCTGCGCCGAAATGGTCAGCGGCAAGGCGATCGTTCACGGCAACAAGCGCACCCAGGAAATGCTGTTCGTCGACGAGCGGGAGAAGCCGTTGAGCCTGCAAATTTTTGGCGGCGACCGCGTATCCCTGGTGGAAGCGGCCAAAGTCGTCGATCAGCAGACCAATGCCGATATCATCGACATCAACATGGGCTGCCCTGCACCGAAGGTAACGAAGATGGATGCGGGAGCGCGCTGGCTTCTGGATTCGAACAAAATCTATGAGATGGTCGCGGCGGTTGTCGATGCCGTGAACAAACCGGTCACGGTGAAGATGCGCACAGGCTGGGATAGTGATCATATCTACGCTGTCGAAAATGCGCAGGCTGTCGAACGGGCGGGCGGTCAAGCCGTCAGCGTTCACGGACGTACGCGCGAGCAGCTCTACACCGGGCATGCAGATTGGGACATCATTCGCCAAGTGAAAGAAGCCGTCTCCATTCCGGTTATCGGCAACGGCGACGTAGTGACGCCGGAAGATGCACGACGGATGCTGGATACGACGGGATGCGATGGCGTCATGATCGGTCGTGGAGCGCTGGGCAATCCTTGGATGCTGTACCGTACCGTGGAATACCTGAAGACGGGCCAGCTGCTGTCGGATCCGTCTCCCCAGGAGAAAATCCGGATTGCCATCCTGCATATGGACCGGCTGATCGCCCTGCGCGGCGAAGCGGTAGCGGTTAGGGAGATGCGCAAGCATCTTTCCTGGTACTTGAAAGGGCTCAAGGGATCGGCTCGCATTAAAGATATTATTATGGAAGAAACGAAGCGCGATGAATTGGTCAGCCTTCTGAACAACTTTGTGAACAATCTGGAGGTCCATGAAGAATCGGCAAAAAGCGTATACCCTCAAGCCGCTGCGGCGATTGGATGATACGAGGTGCAGGCTGTTAACGGTTGCGTATATGCGACATCCGTGACAGCCTTTGCGCGCATTGACTTTTTGAAATGGTTCCCATATAATCTTTCAGTATAAATTCAAGAAATTGAGCAGGCATCAGGGGGAAGTTCTGATCCCCAAGAATTCGCATATAGTATGTTGATACCATGGTTTAAATTATTTACATGACAGGAGAATCGGTTAATGAGCGATAAAGAAGTCATTCTTACCCAGGACGGTCTGAAGAAACTGGAGGACGAACTTGAGAATCTGAAGTCTGTGAAGCGCCGCGAGGTGGCTGAGCGGATTAAAGTTGCCATCGGTTATGGCGATATTAGTGAAAACTCCGAATATGAAGACGCCAAGAACGAGCAAGCCTTTATCGAAGGCCGGATTATTACGCTGGAGAAAATGCTCCGCAATGCGCGCATCATCAACAACGATGATATCAATACCGATGTAGTCGGCGTGGGCAACACGGTGATCGTGGAGGATTTGGAATTTGGCGACACGATGGAATATACCATTGTAGGTACGGCCGAATCGGATCCGCTTAACAACAAAATCTCGAACGAGAGCCCTGTCGGCAAAGCGATTATCGGCAAGCAAAAAGGATCGGTTGTGGATGTTAACGTTCCTGCGGGCGTTATTCAATATAAAATTGTAGACATTAAGAAGTAAGTCGGAATGTGGTGTAGAAAGCTTCCTTCGGGGGGCTTTTTTAAATAGGTTAGGGCCGGGTTGAGGGCTTAATGGATTGATGGCATGTCTTGAAATGGCTGCCCTACCGTTAAGTCCTTGCCGAATGTGTACGGGATTCACAATGGAAGCGAAATGAAGGAGATGAATGACGATGACGGAAGAAATGAACAACCAGGAACAAGAACAGGAGTTAAGTGAGCTTTTGCAAATCCGCCGCAACAAATTGGACGAGCTTCGCAAGCTGGGCATCGATCCGTTTGGCGGAAAATACGAAAGAGAACATCACGCAGGTGATATTCTGAAACAGTACGACGAGCTCTCCAAGGAAGAGTTGGAAGAGAAGCAGGTGGAAGTGAACCTGGCTGGACGAATTATGGCTAAACGCGGCATGGGCAAGGCTTCTTTTGCCCATATTCAGGATTTGAGCGGCCGGATTCAGATTTATGTTCGCCAGGATTCCGTTGCAGAAGCGCAGTATGAAGCATTCAGCATCCTTGATCTGGGTGACATCATCGGGGTAAAAGGGGTCTTGTTCAAGACCAAGACCGGTGAAACTACCGTAAAAGTGAAGGAACTGGAGGTTCTTTCGAAATCGCTGTATCCGCTCCCTGAGAAATTCCATGGTTTGAAGGATGTAGAGCTCCGTTATCGTCAGCGTTACGTCGACCTGATCATCAATCCCGATGTGCAGAAAACCTTCATTACCCGTTCCCGGATTATCCAATCGATGCGCCGTTACCTGGATTCCCAAGGCTATCTTGAGGTGGAGACCCCGACCTTGCATTCCATCGCTGGCGGTGCGGCGGCACGCCCGTTCATCACGCATCATAATGCGCTCGATATGGAACTGTATATGCGGATCGCAATTGAGCTCCATCTGAAGCGCCTGATTGTGGGCGGACTTGAAAAAGTGTACGAAATTGGCCGCGTATACCGGAATGAAGGGATCTCTACCCGTCATAATCCAGAGTTTACGATGATTGAGCTTTATGAAGCTTATGCGGACTACAAAGATATTATGGCACTGACTGAGAATCTGATTGCCCATATCGCCCAAGAGGTGCTGGGCACCCAAGTCATTTCCTATCAAGGGCATGAAGTGGACCTGACGCCGCAGTGGCGCCGCGTATCCATGGTGGATGCGGTAAAAGAAGTTGTCGGCGTAGACTTCAGCGTGGATATGTCCAACGAGGAAGCGCATCGTCTTGCCAAAGAACACAAAGTTCCGGTTGAGCCGCATATGACATTTGGTCATATTTTGAACGCGTTCTTTGAGCAATTCGTAGAAGAGACGCTGATTCAGCCGACGTTCGTAACCGGTCACCCGGTTGAGATTTCGCCGCTGGCGAAGAAGAATGACGTGGATCCGCGGTTCACGGATCGCTTTGAGCTATTTATCGTGGCGCGCGAACACGCCAATGCATTCTCGGAGCTCAATGATCCGATTGACCAGCGTCAGCGTTTTGAAGCGCAGATGAAGGAGAAAGAGCAGGGCAATGACGAAGCGCACGAGATGGATGAAGATTTCCTGCGTGCCCTGGAATATGGCATGCCGCCAACTGGCGGACTTGGCATCGGGATTGATCGTCTGATCATGCTTCTGACCAACTCCCCGTCCATTCGCGATGTCTTGCTGTTCCCGCACATGCGTAATAAGGAGTAGGTTTTGAAGGTTTTGCTCCTTTCATAGATAGAAAAGAGGCAGTTGGCTATATCTTTCTATAGTCGACTGCCTCTTTTGTGCATAGAGCGCGTTTTTGTTATGAATGAAAAGCTGTGCTACATTCACTTGGTACAATGCATCGACACGTAATGGCCTGGGTGTTTTGGCGTGTACTGCTTGGCGCCTATGATACTTGGCTAGGGAACCAACACGAACGGAGCAGCTAAAGATGATGGCCTGCAGTGGACCGTCATTCTGGAGACTCATATACAGCTTCAGTTATACCCTATGCCCCGAGAGGCAGACGGAATTAGATGGACTTAAAGAGTCATTTAAGGCAAGCAAACGGGTGTATAATTTTACCTTATTCTTAATTTGCGAAAAAGGGTTGCATATAGGCGAATGCCATGGTATATTATATTTCCGGCCAAGAAATACGGCCTGGAACAAACGCTTGGATCAACAAGCCAAAATGAATTTGAAAAATAAATTCAAAAAAAGCTTGCAATGATCGAGTGGGTGTGATAAGATATAAGAGTTGCTAACGAGATAACTTGTTGGTGACAAACAAAGAAG